>JACZKN010000533.1 GCA_014859985.1 Candidatus Krumholzibacteriia bacterium
GCGCGACCACCTGGCCGGGCCAGCCGCCATCGGCCTCGCTGACCGGGCCGCGCCTGCCCAGGGCGCCGCCGTGGACGCCTTGCGCCCGGCGTGGGCCAGCTGCAGGCCCGGCACCGCCCCCCGGGACGCGATGAACCCGAACACCCGGGCCAGGGGCTCGATCTGGCCGTCGTGCCACAGGCCCAGGTCCGCCGCGCTGATGCGCCCCTCCGGCAGGACGGCTGTGGCCTCGGCGATCACGGCGCCGGCGCCGCCGGTGGCCCGGCTGCCCAGGTGCACCAGGTGCCAGTCGTTGGCCAGGCCGCCGGTGGCCGAGTACTGGCACATGGGCGAGACGACGATGCGGTTGCGCAGGGTGACCGCGCGCTGGCGCAGCGGGGCGAACAGGTGGGCGTCCATGGAGTCCTTTCGGGTGGGGCGGCGACCGGTCAGAATAGCATCTGGTACTGGACGTTGCCGCCGCCGAAGCGCTGCAGGTCCACCTCGTGGCTCAACGACAGCTGCAGGCGCGCCCGCGGGGTGAACGCGAAGATCCAGCCCAGCTTCACCTTGTCGGTATAGCCGTCCTCGTCGCCTTCGGTGTGGCGCCACTGGTAGTGGACGGCCAGGTAGCCCAGTTCCCAGCTGGAGCGGTCGCCCGCGCGCCACTGGGCGAACACGGCCGGGAAGAGATCCTCGCGGCGGTGGCTGAACGGCAGCCGGCCTTCGGCCGCGGCCCACTGCCGCAGCCAGTGGAACTCGGGCCGCAGGCCCACCCGCGGCGACAGGTCGACGACGGCCAGGGCATGGGCGTGGAGCCACGCGTTGGTGTAGGCGAAGCCGCCGTCGCCGTCGCGGCGTTCCTCGGTCGCGGCGAAATTGTAATGCTCGAGGCCCGCCTGCAGCAAGCTGCCGTCGGCCAGGAGGCGGCGCAGCCGCAGGCCGCCCTCGCCCCGGCGGCCGGAAGCCGCGGCCAGGTCGGGCGAGCGGACGCTGTCGGCGAAGGTGCGCGACCAGCGCGAACCGTAGGACCCTTCGGAGGCCAGCTCCCAGGGGCCGCCAGCCCAGCGCAGCTCCCACTGTACGCCCACGGACTCGTCCTGGGCGGCGCCGCCGCGGTCGTTTTTCTTCCCGTACAGGAGATCGTCCCAGCGGACGGCCACCCGCAGGTAGCGGGCCCGTTCAGCGTCGGTCACCAGCAGGCCCGCCCGCAGGTCCAGCTCCTCCTTGTCCGCCGCCGGATGCGTCTGCAGTTCGGCCTCCAGCCCCGGCCGCAGCGCCAGGCCGAAGCCCAGCCAGTGCTGCTGCGCGGCGGTGTCCCGGTGCAGGGCGTCCTGCCAGTCGAGGCGGTAGAGGAAGCGGGCGCCGCCGCCCAGGGGCTCGGTCACGTTCACCTGCAGCAGGGTCATGAAGTCGTCGGTGCTGACGCTGCCCACGTTGGTGCGCAAACCGGCGCTGCGCACGAGTTCCCGCTCCCATTCCCGCTGCCAGGCGGGATCGAACGCGTAGTTCACCAGCGGATGCACCCAGACCAGGCGGTCGCGCACGTGGTCGGGGTACGGCCAGGGTTCGCCGGCCGCGGCGGCGGCGACCGGCAGCAGGCAGAACAGCCAGCACGATCCGAGGATGCGGCGCACGAGCGAACCTCCGCCGTGACCATACCACACCGGTTGCCCGCCTGCCTCCCGCGGGCTATGATCGGCCGATGGCCACCCTGCACCTCAAGTCGGGCCGCGACCGCTCCCTGCAGCGCCGGCATCCCTGGGTCTTCTCCGGCGCCGTGCGGGCGGTTGAGGGCGATCCCGCGCCCGGCGAGACCGTCACCGTGGTCTCGGCCGGCGGCCAGGCCCTGGGCCGCGCCGCCTGGAGCCCCCAGTCCCAGATCCAGGCCCGCATGTGGAGCTTCGATCCCCACGAGGAGATCGACGCCGGCTTCTTCCGCGGGCGCCTGGCCGACGCCGTGGCCGCCCGCCGGCTGCTGGGCCTGGAGCCCGACCGGGCCGGCGCCTGCCGGCTGGTGCACGGCGAATCGGACGGCCTGCCCGGCCTGGTGGTGGACCGCTACGGCGAGGTGCTGGTGGTCCAGCTGCTGGCCACCGGCACCGAGTTCTGGAAAGAGACCATCGCCGACGCCCTGATCGAGGTCACGGGCCTGGCCACCGTCTTCGAACGCTCGGACGCCGAGGTGCGGCGGCTCGAAGGGCTGCCCGAACGCGCGGGACCGTTGCGCGGGGGGCCGCCCGGGGAGCTGGCGATCGCCGAGCACGGCCTGCGCTTTTTGCTGGACCCGGCCGGCGGCCACAAGACCGGCTTCTACCTGGACCAGCGGGACAACCGGCTGCGGGCCCGGGGCCTGGCCGCCGGGCGCGAGGTGCTGGACTGCTTCAGCTTCAGCGGCGGCTTCGCGCTGGGTGCCCTGGCCGGCGGCGCGGCATCGGTGCTGGCGGTCGATTCGTCCGCCGACGCCCTGGCCCTGGCCCGCCGCAACGCGCAGCTCAACGGCCTGGACGACGGCCGGTTCGACACCCTCGAGGGTGATGCCTTCACCCTGCTGCGCCGTTTCCGCGACAGCCGCCGCAGCTTCGATCTGATCGTCCTGGATCCGCCCAAGTTCGCGCCCACCGCCGCCCGCGTGGACAAGGCGACCCGCGCCTACAAGGACATCAACCTGCTGGCGTTCAAGCTGCTGCGGCCGGGGGGCCTCTTGCTGACCTTCTCGTGCTCGGGAGGCGTGGACGCGGGGCTCTTCCAGAAGATCGTGGCCGGGGCGGCCCTGGACGCTGGCGTGGACGCCGCGATCCTGGCGCCGCTGGCCCAGGCCGGCGACCATCCCGTCGCGCTCGCCTTCCCCGAAGGCGCCTACCTCAAAGGGCTGCTCTGCCGGGTGGCCGGGGGGCGAGTCCCATGACCAGGATCCTTGCCGTATTGCTGTCGCTGGCCGCCACGGCGGCCCTGGGCGCGCCTGAGGTGCGGACGGACGTGCCCGACGGCCCGCCCCCGGCGGCGGGTGTCGAATCCCTGGCCTGGCTGGCCGGCGGCGCCTGGTCCGGCGAGGCGTTCGGCGGCGTGGCCCAGGAGACCTGGCTGCCGCCGGCGGGGGGCCAGATGGCCGGGGTCTTCCGCCTGGTCACCGATAAAGGGCCGGGCTTCTACGAGATCATCATCCTGCTGATGGTAGAGGACCGCCTGACCATGCGCCTGAAGCACTTCGACCCCCGGTTGCACGGCTGGGAGGAGAAGGACGAGACCGTCGACTTCCCCCTGGTGGGCCACGCCCAGGACGCCGAGGGGCGCGGCACCTGGTTCTTCGACGGCCTGACCATCGTGAGGGAGGGCGAGGACGCCATGGCCCTTCACCTGCGCACCGACCAGGGCGGCCAGGAGAGCATCGTCACCTTCGCCTGCCGGCGATCGGTAGGGCCGTGACCGCGGCCGCCGTCGACCGGCGGGTGATCGTGCTGACCGGGGCCACCCGCGGCCTGGGCCGCGCCCTCGTGGACGAGTTCGCCGCGCGCGGCCACACGGTGCTGGGCTGCGGGCGCGGCGCCGCCCGGGTGCTGGCCCTGCAGCAGGCGCTGCCGGCGCCCCACGTTTTCGCCGTGGTGGACGTGGCCGACGACGCCGCGGCATCGGCCTGGGCCGCGCGCCTGCTCGACACCCACGGCGCGCCCCACCTGGTGATCAACAACGCCGCCCTGATGAACACCGTCGCGCCCTTGTGGGAGATCCCCGCCGCCGACTTCGGCCGCCTGATGGACGTGAACGTCGACGGCACCGTGAACGTGATCCGCGCCTTCCTGCCGGCGATGATCGCGGCCGGCCGCGGCGTGGTGGCCAACCTCAGTTCGGGCTGGGGCCGCTCCACCTCGCCCCGGGTGGCCCCCTACTGCGCCAGCAAGCACGCCGTCGAGGGCCTGACCGGGGCCCTGGCCCAGGAACTGCCGGCCGGCCTGGCGGCAGTCGCCGTCAGCCCCGGCGTGGTGGACACCGAGATGCTGCGCCAGGCCTGGGCCGAGGATGCGGCGGCCTGCCCCAAGCCGCGCGACTGGGCGCCCGGGGCGGCGGACGTGTTCCTTGGGCTCGGGCCGGCGGACAACGGACGCTCGCTGAGGATCTGAACCGGCAGGCATTTTCCCTTCCCGTTCCTGGTTCCGGTGCTAGGATAGCCCGCAGGATCCGGTCAGCGGGGCAATGGGGCCTGGCGGACAGGAACCGGACTTTCGGTGGAAGGGGACTTCCATGCTGACACACGGAAACGGGATGCGGTGTGCGTGGGTGTTGGCGGCGGTCGCCGCCCTGGCGCTGGCGGGTGCGGGCGAGGCCGCGGCCCAGGGCCGGTTCGGCTTCTTCGGCGGCCTGAACTTCGCCAACATGGGCGGGGACATGGACGACGTCGGCGACGAACTCGCCGCGGATCTGGAGGCCGAGCTCGGCGGCGACTGGACGGCGGAGAAGGGGTCCAAGACCGGGCTGGGGGTCGGTGCCTACTACTTCGTTCCCCGCTCGTCCACCCTCGGCTTCCAGATCGAGGCCCAGTACATCCGCCGCGGCGTGAAGTTCGACATCGCCTCCGGCGGCAACGAGGCGGAGGTGAGCCTCAAGCTGGACTATTTCGAGATCCCGCTGCTGCTGCGGCTCTCCCCGGGCGCGGAAAGCGACGCCCGCCTGGTCTTTCTCCTGGGCCCGGTGATCGGCTTCAAGGCCGGCGCCGATATGGAGGTCGAGGCCGATGGCGAGAGCATGTCCGCCGATCTCGGCGACGAGTTCAAGTCCATGACCTTCGGCGCCATCGGCGGCGTCGGTTTGACGGTCGCGACGGGCGAGAATTCGGCGTTCCTGCTGCAGGCCCGCTACTACCTGGGCCTGAGCAACGCCCTGGACGACGACGAGTTCTCGAGCAAGTCGGGGGACTTCGGCTTCTTCGCCGGGCTGGAATTCGGACTCGGCGACTGAGCGCCGGCCGGGCTGCGGCCCGTCAGCAGCAGGCGCTCGGTCACGCGGAAGCGGGTACCGTGGGTGGCCCGTGCTCGGGCGGCGGGATCGTTCTTGCCAGGCCGTGCGGTTCAGGGTACCTAGAAGGAGGATCCCGTCCGGAGGTTCGCCGTGGCTCGTCTGGTTGCCGCCGTCATCGCCGGGTTCGTGCTGTGGTCGGCGGTGTGGATCGCGGCGCAGCGGGTCGTGGTCTCGGTCGTGCCCGAGGCCTTCGGCGAGGACGCTGCCGTCGCGTCGACGGGCGTGTTGCTCCTCTTCCTGGCCGTGAGCGTCGTGGGCTCGCTCGTTTCCGGCTGGGTGGCCGCGTTGGTGGCCAGGGAATCGGCCGGCCGCGCGGTGCCGATCCTGGCCGCGATCCTGCTGGGCACCGGCCTCGTTTTCGAGATCGGCGGCTGGAGCCTGGCACCGGCCTGGTACCACGTCCTCTTCCTGCTCCTGCTGGTGCCGGCGACCCTGGCCGGCGCGCGCCTGCGCGCCGCGGCGAAAGGCCTGGACGGATGACGCGCAAGGAGACGCCCCGCCAGGCCACCCTCGCCTGGGCGGCGGACATCCATCTGGACCACGCCGGTCCGGCGAAGTCGGAGGCCTTCATCCGTGCGCTGGCCGACGCCGCGCCCGACGCCGTGCTCCTGGGCGGCGACATCAGCGTGGGCTGCGACGTGGTCGATGACGTCCAGCGCATCGCCCGCGCGACCGGGCGGCCGGTTCACTTCGTGATGGGCAACCACGACTACTGGGGCTGGTCCGTTTCCGGCGCCCACAGCGTGCTGTCGCGCCTGCGGGGACCGGACGTGCACTGGCTGCCCGCCGTCGGCTGCGTCGAGGTGGCCGAGGGCGTGGGCCTGGTGGGCCACGGCGGCTGGGGCGACGCCCGCCACGGCGACCTGCTGAACTCCGACGTGGTGCTCAACGACTACGTGCACATCAAGGAGCTGGAGGAGGTGTTCGTGCACACGCCCGACACCTGGGAGCTGGAGGGCCAGGAAGCCCTGGTGGCCCGCCTGCAGCAGCTGGGCGCCGACGCGGCGTCGGTCCTCGAGCCGGCGCTGCACACCGCCGCCTCCCTGTACACCCAGGTGATCGTGCTGACCCACGTGCCGCCCTTCCCGGCGGCCACCTTCCGGGGCGGCAGCCTGCTGGGCGAAGCGTACCTGCACGGCTACTGCTGCGGCGCCGTCGGCGAGGCCCTCGAGCGCGTGGCGCGCAGCCGCCGCGGCACCGACTTCACGGTGCTCTGCGGCCACACCCACGGCGAGGGCCGGGCCGAGATCCGCGAGAACCTCGTGGTGCTCAACGGCGAGGCGAAGTACGGGCATCCCCGTTTCCGGCTGCTGCAGGCCGCGCGCGAGGGCATCGAACTGCTGAACGAAGCGGGCGCGCCGGCCCTGGCCGGCGACGAGGCGTGATCCCGCCCCCCAAGCCCAAGCCCGACCGCGGCCGCGGGCCGGCGCTGCCGGTTTCCAGCTGCGATTGCGAGCACTGCCGCGCCGCCTGCCTCAACTCGCCGGGGTGGTTCACCCCCGAGCAGATCGCGCCGCTGGCCCGCCACCTGGGCCTGACCGTGGAGGAGACCTTCGCGAAACACCTGGCCGTGGGCGTCACCGGGATGCCCGACGGCACCCAGCGCCACGGCGTCATGCCCCACAAGTACCGCGACGGCAAGAAGCCCGGCAGCGTGTGGACGCTGGCGGAGGTGGCCCAGGCCGGCCGATGCATCTTCTTCGACCGCGGCAAGTGCACCATCTACCCGGTGCGGCCCCACGAGTGCGCCCGCATGATCCACGGCCGCGCCGACGAGGCGGTCCGCCTGCGCCGCTCCATCGTGGCGCGCTGGACGGACAAGGCGCTGGCACCGTTCGCCAAGCTCACGGGCCGCCGGCTGCTTGGGTCGGGCCCGGGGGGACGGAGTCGGTGAACGGCGGGCCCGGAGGTGAGCCCGCTTCCGGCCGCCTCGTCGCCCTGGATGTCTTCCGCGGCCTGACCGTCGCGCTGATGATCCTGGTGAACAACCCGGGCAGTTGGGCCCACGTCCACCCGCCCCTGCGCCACGCGGCCTGGCACGGCCTGACGCCGACGGACCTCGTCTTCCCCTTCTTCCTGTTCATCGTGGGCGCGGCCATGGCCCTCAGCTTCGGCCGCCGCGCCGCCGCCGGCGCCACCCGGGCCGACCTGCTGCGGAAGATCGGCACCAGGACGGCGCTCATCTTCCTCTGCGGGCTCCTGCTCAACGGCTTCCCCTTCGGGCTGCCCCTGAGCGCGGAGGCGGCGGCGGACTTCGGCCCCGCGCGCGTGGTCGAGAGCCTGCGCACGTTGCGCGTCATGGGCGTGCTGCAGCGCATCGCCCTGGCCTACGGGATCGCCGCGCTGGTGGTCACGGTCCTGCCGCGGCCCCGGGCGCAGCTGGCCGCCGGCCTGGCCCTGGCCGCCGTCTACGAACTGCTGATGCGCCTGCCCCTGGTCGCCGGCTGGGGCGCAGGCAGCTTCGCGCCGGTCGACAACTTCGCGCGTCTGGTGGATCTGGCGGTCCTGGGCGAGGCGCGGGTGTGGCGGGTCGACGGCCTGGCTTTCGAGCCGGAGGGGCTGGTCTCCACCCTGCCGGCGGTGGTCACGGTGCTGCTGGGCTACGCCGCCGGCCTGCTGCTGCACGGCGGGCGGCCCCTGGGCGAACGCCTGCGCGCCCTCGTCGGGGCAGGCGCCGCAGGCACCGCGGCGGGCCTGCTGCTGGCCCTGGTCGAGCCGGTCAACAAGCAGCTGTGGACCGTCAGCTATGCGGTGCTGACCGCGGGGCTGGCCGCGGTGGTGCTTGCCGTGTGCCTGGCGGCGGTCGACGGGCGCGGCTGGCGCCGCGGCACCCGGCCGGCGGTGGTCTTCGGCCTCAACCCTCTGGTGGCGTTCCTCGGTTCGGGCCTGCTGGCGCGGGTGCTGGGACTGGTCAGGGTGGCCGACGGCGGCGGCGTGACGGTCAGCCTGCGCCACTGGCTCACCACGCGGCTGGGCGAACCGCTCGCCGGCCCGACGGGCGGATCGCTGCTCTACGCCCTGGCCAACGTCGCGTTCTGGCTGCTGGTGCTGTGGGTCATGGACCGGCGGGGCCTGCGCGTGAAGATCTGACCGCGCCTCAGGCGTAGGCGTCGAAGGTGTAGCCACGCTGGGCGAACGTGGTCTCCAGGCGGTTTTCGATCAGGCCCACCCTCAGCTCGAGGCGGCCGACGAGCCCGTCCCCGTCCTTGTCGGCCGTGCCGAAGAGCATGACCTCGGCCGCCGACGGCCGGCTGCGCAGGGCGCGCACCAGATCGCGCGCGGCGCGGTCGGTGAAGGAAAGCACCTCACCTCCTTCGGTCTCGAAGTTAAGGTGGAAGCCCACGTCCCGGGCCAGGCCCGTCGTGTCGGCGGCGAAGGAGTCCTCGAACGCCTTCTGCAGGTCGCCGCGGGAACGCACGAGGTGGGACGACGGCTCGTCGCCGGGAGTCGCCGCGGAGAAGACGGCGTTGACGGCCGCGACCGCGTCGCCCAGGGCCTCGGCGATCTTGCCGGCGCGGCTCCAGGACATGGCCGGCGTGCGGCCCGCGGCCGCCGGCCCGCGGGTGCCTTCGGCGATGCCCAGGGCCGCCAGCAGCCCGGTGCCGCCGTCATCGAGGGTCAGGTCCGCCGCGGGGTCGTCGGCGGTGATCACCAGGCGCTGCCCGGTGTCGTCCAGGGCTGCCGTGACGCCGGCGCCGGCGGCGTTCAGGCGGGCGATCAGGTCGGCCAGGCTGTCGGACACCGGGTCGAAGGCCACACCCGTGCCGCCTGCGGTCAGGGTGCCCGCACCCACGTCCCCGAACCCCTCCAGATCCCGCAGGGGAAGGGTCTCGTCGCCGGGCTGCGCCAGCACCGCGCGCGACAGGGCCCGGGCGGCGCCGGCGGCGACGGGCTGGTCCGACCGCCGCCAATGCTCGCGGATCACCGACAGCGCGTCCTTGAGCACCAGCAGGTGCTCGCGCAGGTACTCCAATTCGGCGCGCTCGTCCGCCTGGCGCTGCAGCACGCCCAGGGCGAGATCGTTGGCCGCGCGTACCGAAGTGACGCCGGCATATGCGGTGGATCGGCCTGCGGCCGCGATGGACCCGATAGGCATGGCGGACTCCTTTCCGCGCCCCGGGGAGATGATGCCACGGGCCGCCGGCTCCTGTGGAGGCCCACCGTCATGATCGGCCGCTGCGGCTTGCCATTGAGAGCTGTCCGGGCTAACGCAGGAACAGCAGCGCCCCGCCGGCCACGGCCACCGCCACCCCCAGCAGGGTGCGGGCCGTGGGCGAGTCCCGGTAGACGATCCACGACGGCAGCAGCACGAAGATCGGCACCATGCCCAGGAAGACCTGGGCCACCCCCGCCTCGGTGTGCTTGATGGCCACCAGCGAGATCCACACCGACAGGAACGGTCCCAGCAGCACGGCGACCGCCAGCGCCGCCGTCCCGCGGCGGTCGCGCAGCCGATGCCGCAGCAGGCGCAGGTCCTGCCGGGGCAGCACCACCAGCCAGTAGGCCACCGTCGCCCAGACCAGCCGCACCAGGGTGGCGCCCAGGGGGTCGACGCCCCCGCCCCCGGGACCCATGCCCAGCTTGGCGAAGGCGCTGCCCAGCCCTTGGCAGGCCGCGCCCACCAGGGCCAGCAGGAAGCCGGTCCGCAGCAGGGGCGCGGGCAGGGCGCCGAAGCGGCCGCCGCCGGGATCCCGGCCGCGGGTGGCCAGCATCACCCCGCCGATCACCACGGCGATCCCCACCAGGGCCTGGGGTCCGAGCTGCTCGCCGGCCAGGGCCCAGGCCACCACCACGGTGAACACCGGCGCCAGCGCCATCACCGTCATGCCGCGGCGCGGACCCACCAGGGTGAAGGAGCGGAACAGGGCCGAGTCGCCCACGGCCAGGCCGACGATGCCGCTCAGGCCGATCCAGGCCTGCTCGGCGGGCGCCAGGTCTGCCGGCCAGAGGCGGCCGGTCATCGCCCAGTGGGTCAGGCCCAGGCACACCGCGGCGGCGGGCAGGCGCACCAGGTTGACCAGGGTCACGCCCAGGCGGTGGCCCGCCGCGGTGAAGAACACGCTGGTCCAGGCGAAGATGAACGCCGCGAGCAGGGCGGCCAGCTCGCCGTAGTGGGCAATGTCCGTCTGCACGTCAGCCTACCAAGGCGCCGACCACCGCGTGCCCAACCCCGGCCCCATCAGCACCGCGTTGATGAACATCCGCTCGCTCTCGCTCATCCAGCGGCGGTACACGGGATGGTCCGCGAACAGGATCACCTGGCCCCGGCCCACACCTTCGCGGGCGGCGTAGGCGGTGTGGGCCAGGCGCGCCGCGGCCTCGGGCCACAGCAGCCCGCCCAGGTGCAGCCGCTCCACGCCCGCGAAGCGGGCGGCGGTGCGGACCGGCGGCGCGGCGATCACGCTGTCGTCGCTGCCGAACCACACCGTGGCCGCGGCGCCGAGGCCGAAGTTCAGCCAGAACTCTTCGTCCAGGTCCACGCGCAACAGCGCGCCCTGCGGCATGAACGAGCGCAGCCTGGCATCGGCCCGCTGCCGGTCCTCGTCCTCGGGGGCCTTGCGGCCCGGAGGCAGCACCTCCTGCAGCCACTCTTCCAGGGGCACGGGACCCGCGAGCAGGGGCGTGCCCTGCGGGTGGCCGTCGGCAAAGGGCCGGGCGCCGGGCCCCAGCACGGGGGCCACGTCGTAGGGCGACGCGTCGCGCGCCGGGGCGGTCTTGCGCTGCTTCTTTTCGTCGTTCCCGTCTTTGCCGGCGGCCACCCGCAGGGCACGCCCCTGCTCGCGGGTCCCGTGCCCCTGGAAGAGTGGCTGCAGGAGGTGCTGCCTCCGGG
>JACZKN010000067.1 GCA_014859985.1 Candidatus Krumholzibacteriia bacterium
GCTGGTGGCCTGGGCGCTGCTGCCGGGGGGCGGGCTGCGGCCGGCGGACGAGCCGCGCTGGCGGCGCTGGCTGGGGACCGTCGTTTTCGTCCTGGGTCTTGCTGGGCACTTGTGGTGGCGGCACCACACCTATGGAGCCTGGCTTCCCAACACCTTTTATGCCAAGACCGGCGACCTGGCGGGGCAGCTGCGCACGGGCTTGCCGTACGCGCTGGCCTTCCTAATGCGGTACGCTTTGCCGCTGGGGCTGGTGGCTGCGGCGGCGACCGTGCGGGGTGGCGGGGATGCCCTGAGGAGGCCACAGGGGCTGCTGACGATGGCTTTGCTGCTGGGGTGGCTGGGCTACGCGGCCGCCGTCGGCGGCGACATGCTGGGGATGTTCCGCTTCTTCGCGCCGCTGCTGCCGGTGGGCGCGGTGCTGGTGGTGGCGACGGCGGCCGGCGCCCGCTGGCTGGCCTCGCCCCCGCGCGCGGCCCTGGTGGTGCTGCCACTAGGCGCGGTGCTGGCGGTGTCCTCGTTCGAGGGGCGGGAGCGGCGGCTGGTGGATGCCCACATGAGCGAAGCGAATCTCCTGGGTTGGATGCTCGCCGGCGACGCCTTGGCCGAGCAGCTGCCTCCGGGCACGACGATCGCGCTGGGGCCGGCGGGGTACATTCCCTGGCGCACGGGCTTGCGCACGCTGGATTTCTACGGGATCGTCACGCCGGCGATTGCCCGTAGGCAGGTGACATTCCGGCACGGGTACACCGGGCACGAGAAGACCGACGGGGCGTACATCGTCAGCCGGCGGCCGGACTGCATCCTGATCGGCAACGTGGACATCACCGACCGGCCGCGCGAGGGGCTGATACCGCCTTTGGACCGGGAGGTGGACATCGTGCTGGACCGGCGGTTCCAGCAGGAGTACGAGCAGGCGTGGCTGCCGGTGGCGGGTGGGAAGGTGCTGAATTATTTCCGGCGGAAGGACCTCAGATGAGGTCGGTCGCGAAGCGCGACCAACGTGGCTGCCAGCCGTGCTCCCGATCCAAGGATAGGGCGATGCCCGTGACCCGGCCCGCGACCGCGGCGCGGTCGACGTAGCCGAAATGGCGGCTGTCGCCGCTCTGGTCGCGGTTGTCCCCCATCATGAAGTATTTGCCCTGCGGGACGGTCACCGGGCCGAAGTCGCGCACGGACCGGGTGCCCGGGGTGATGGCCACCACGTGTTCTCGGCCGTCCAGGTCCTCCAGCCAGAAGACCCGGCCCTGGGCGTCCTCGCGCAGGGCGTCGCCTGCGCCGGCGGGCGCGGGGCTGTAGATGAGCGGCTCGCCGTTGATATGGAGACGGCTCTCGCGCATCTCCAGGACGTCGCCGGGGACGGCGACGATGCGCTTGACCAGGCGCACGCCGTCGGCGGGCGAGTGGCAGGTGACGATCTCGCCGCGGCGCGGGTCGGCCCAGGTCACCAGGCGCACGCCCAGGATCTTCAGGTCGTAGGCCAGCTTGTTGACCACTATTCTGTCGCCGATGAGGATGGTGGGCTTCATCGAGCCGGTGGGCACGTCGTACCAGTCGGCGATCGCGGAGCGGAAGCCGCCGACGATGATGAGCATGATCGCCAGGCTATACAGCCAGCTGGCGCGGATGCGCCGCCAGGCGCCTAGGGCTGTTTTGGGCATCGTTGTTCTCCTGGGGAGCAAGACCATTCCCTTGCAACACCTGATCGCCCGGCCGGTTCCCGGCCGGGCGGTTTCAATCGAGCAGGGTGCCCAGGCGCTCCTTGTCCACCATGAAGGTGAGCATCTTCAGGCGGATGTAGTCGCCGTCCCACATGTAGTAGCCCTCGTGCTTGCCGAGGCGGCTGCTTCGATTGGAGTCCTTCACCAGGAACCAGTCGCGGTTCTCGTGCCGCAGCACGCCTACGGCGTGCACGCCGTGGTCGTCGCCGGTGGTGCCGTTGGTGATGCGCAGCTCGCGGCTGGCCTGGTTGATCCAGCGGGCCGGGATGTCCCACTCCGGGACGATGGCCGCGTCGTGGAGCCCGTCCATGCCGGGCTCGCTGTTGTCCCCGCCCAGGGTGACGGTCACGCCGTCGCTGACCGCCTGGAAGAGCACCTTGTAGAAATCATCGAGCGGCAGGTTGAAGTAGTCGGCCTTGCGGCGCCAGTTGTCCGGCACGTCCAGCAGCACGCGGGTGTAGAAGGGCTTGTCCAGCCGCGAGACGCAGGAGAGGTAGCGGTCCGGGTCCAGGCGCAGCACCTGGTCGGCGAAGGCCCGCGGGGTGTATGACTTGTCCTGCCATACGAAGTCCTCGGGGACGGGGCCCATGTGCGCGTCGAGGATGGCGCGGACATCGCGCGAAGCGCGCTCGGGGTCGATGGTGCCGGCTTCGAGGACCCACTTCAGGTAGGTTTTCAGTTCCTTGAGCATGGGCGCGTGGTCGTGGCGGCCATTGGCCGCCAGCACGCCGGGATAGGCGTCGGCGGGCACGGCGCCATAGATGCGCAGGACCTCCAGGACGCCGTGGTCCTGGCTGCCTTCCTCCACCGGGGTGGCGCCGTAGCTCTCCAGGTGCAGGCGCGCCTTCTCGACGTACTCCCAGTAGACGAACCACATTTCCGAGAGCTTCGCCTCCACGCCGTGGAGGCGGTGCGCCTCGCTCTCGAGGAATGACGTGGCGCAGAAGGCCCAGCAGGAGCCGGTGTAGTATTGGGCCACCGGGGGCGTGTGCCAGGCCGCCTTGAACGATTCCGGTCCGGCCGGGATCCGGATCTTGGACCAATCCAGGCGCAGGTCCTTGGCCCCCGCGCGCTCGGCCTCACGGCGGGCTTTCCATTGGTCTTCGACCATAGTGCGCACCGAATCGCGTTCGGCGCGCGCGCTGTCGCGGGCGGCGCGAATGGCGTCCAGGACAGGGTACTGGTTCTTCTCCCGGTAGACGGCGTCCTGGGCCGTCGCCGGCACGGGCAGCAGGATCAAAGCCAGCAGGATGCAGGGTAGCCAACGCATGATCATCCTCCGGTTCGCAGCCATCAGCGCGCGAAGGTCAAGAAGGCGCCGCCCAGGACCATCAGGGTGAACAGGCCGAAAACGATCATCTGCATCACGAAGCCGATGAGGCAGACCGCGACCGCGCGGCCCGTCGAGGTGTAGCCGAGGGATCGGCGCACCGCGACCACGAAGGCCGCGAGCATCCAGAGGTTGGCCACGAAATTCGCCAGGGTACCGAGCAAAGGGATGATGCCGAAGACGCGGAGCACGCCCGGCGCGGCGGCGAAGCCCACCGCCCGCAGCACCGGCGCCAGGTCGGCGCGGGTGCCGGGCTCGGCCAGAAAGCGCGTGCCCACGAAGTGGGCGGTGAAGGCCCAGATGAACCAGCCCACCAGGGCGGCCAGGGTGCCGCCGATCAGGCCGATGGGCCCGCCGAGGAGGGAGCTGCCGATGCCGGCGGCCACGGACGAGATCACCACCGAGGCGATGGCGTGGTCCATGGTGCCTTCGTCGCGGGCGGCTTCGTCGTAGAGGACGGGGTCGAGGCGCGCGGCGCGCATCATGCGGTCGACGAGCAAAGGCATGGGCCACCTCCTTGGCCGGGGACGGGAGCCGGGGTCGTCCGTGCATGATAGGACGGCCCCGCCGCCGACGGCAAGCCCCGTCCGCCGACCAGTCCGCCAGCCCGGATTCCTGGCCCGGTGGTTGACGCCCGCCGTAAACCGGCTAATTTGAGGTCGATTATCGCGATCTGACCCGACGCCGCACGCGTACCCCAAGGCACGTGCGAACCCTAGTACGGGAGCCGAAGTCCATGGCCCAGCACGACGAGCGGGACCTTTCCCGCCTGCACCGGATCGAGAATGCCGAGTGGCGCGAGTCCCTGGACTACGTCCTGAAGGAGCAGGGACCCGATCGCGTGCGGCAGCTGCTGCGGCAGCTGCAGACCCGCGCCCAGGAGGAGGGGGTCTCGATACCCTTCACGGCCAACACGCCCTACATCAACACCATCCCCCAGGACCAGGAGCCGGTCTTCCCCGGCAACCGGGAGATCGAGCGGCGCCTCAAGTCCATCGTCCGCTGGAACGCCATGGCGATGGTGGTCCGGGCCAACCGCGAGCGCAGCGGCATCGGCGGCCACATCTCCACCTACGCCTCGGCGGCCACCCTGTGGGAGATCGGCTACAACCACTTCTGGCGGGGGCGCACCGACGACTTCATCGGCGACATGATTTATTTCCAAGGCCACGCCTCGCCGGGCGTCTACGCCCGCGCGTTCCTGGAGGGCCGCCTGACGGAGAAGGACCTCGCCAACTTCCGGCACGAGCTGCACCCGGACGGCGGGCTTTCCTCCTACCCGCACCCCTACCTGATGCCCGATTTCTGGGAATTTCCGACGGTGTCCATGGGCTTGGGCGCGCTGACCGCGATCTATCAGGCGCGCTTCAACCACTACCTCGTGGATCGCGGGCTCCGCGCACCCTCCGGCCGCAAGGTCTGGGCCATGTTGGGCGACGGCGAGATGGACGAGCCCGAGTCGCTCGGCGCCATCACCCTGGCCGCGCGCGAGCACCTGGACAACCTGATCTTCGTGGTCAACTGCAACCTGCAGCGCCTGGACGGTCCGGTGCGCGGCAATGGCAAGATCATCCAGGAGCTGGAGGCCGCCTTCCGCGGCGCGGGCTGGAACGTGATCAAGGTGATCTGGGGCAGCGACTGGGACGAGCTGCTGGCTAAGGACGAAAGCGGCAAGCTGCTGCAGCGCATGGAAGAGGTCCTGGACGGCGAGATGCAGGGC
The DNA here is from genome assembly GCA_014859985.1 of Candidatus Krumholzibacteriia bacterium. Classification (GTDB taxonomy): domain Bacteria; phylum Krumholzibacteriota; class Krumholzibacteriia; order LZORAL124-64-63; family LZORAL124-64-63; genus JACZKN01. The sequence goes on from JACZKN010000067.1 coordinate 4,769, forward strand.
TACACCGTCTCAAGCGGCGCCTACATCCGCGAGCACTTCTTCGGCAAGTACCCCGAGCTCCTGAAGCTGGTCGAGGGCTACAGCGACGACCAGATCCGCAAGCTGCGCCGCGGCGGCCACGATCCCCGCAAGGTCTACGCGGCCTACAAGGCCGCGGTCGAGCACAAGGGCTCGCCCACGGTGATCCTGGCCCAGACCATCAAGGGCTACGGCCTGGGCGAAGCCGGCGAAGGCAAGAACATCACCCACAGCCAGAAGAAGCTGAACGAGGATGAGCTGAAGGAATTCCGCACGCGCTTCAACATCCCCATCAGCGACGACGACATCGCCGAGGCGCCGTTCTACAAGCCGGTCGAGGACAGCCCCGAATTGAAATACCTGCATGAGCGGCGCAAGGCCCTCGGAGGCGCGCTGCCCGCGCGCATCGACCGCAGCCAGCCCATTGCCTGCCAGACCGAGGACTTGTTCAAAGAGTACTATGACGGATCGGGCGACCGCGAGCTGGCCACCACCATGGCCATCGTCCATCTCATGTCCAAGTTGATGAGAGACAAGGACTTTGGAAAACTGATCGTGCCGATCGTCCCCGACGAAGCCCGGACCTTCGGAATGGAGTCGATGTTCCGCCAAGCGGGCATCTACAGCCACGTGGGCCAGCTCTACGACCCGGTGGACAAGGGCAGCCTGCTGTTCTACAACGAGAAGAAGACCGGGGCGATCCTCGAGGAGGGCATCAGCGAGGCCGGCTCGCTCGCCAGCTTCATCGCCGCGGGCACCTCCTACGCCCACAACGGCGTCAGCACCATCCCCTTCTACACCTTCTACTCCATGTTCGGCTTCCAGCGCGTGGGCGACCTGATCTGGCAGGCCTGCGACAGCCGCGCCCGCGGGTTTTTGATCGGCGCCACCGCCGGCCGCACCACCCTGGCGGGCGAGGGCCTGCAGCACCAGGACGGGCACAGCCACGTGCTGGCGTTGCCGTCGACCTCGATCAAGGCCTACGACCCGGCCTTCGCCTACGAGCTGGCGGTGATCGTCCACGACGGCATCACGCGGATGTACTGCAACGGCGAGGATTGGATCTACTACCTGACCGTGGGCAACGAGACCTACCCCATGCCCCCCATGCCGAAGGCCCCGGGCGTGAAGGAGGGCATCCTCAAGGGCATGTACCGCTTCCGCGGCACCAAGCACAAGGGCCCGAAGGCCAGGATCCGGGCGCACCTCTTCGGCTCCGGGGCCATCATGAACGAGGCGCTGAAGGCCCAGGCGATCCTCGAGGAGCGCTACGGCGTGGCCGCCGACGTGTGGAGCGTGACCAGCTACAAGGAGCTGTACCGCGACGCCATCGAGTGCGAGCGCTTCAACCTGCTGCATCCGGAGGCCGAACCGCAGGTGCCGTACGTGACGTCCCTGCTGGCGGACGAGCAGGGCGTGTTCGTGGCCGCCAGCGACTACATGAAGGTGCTGCCGGCGTCGATCGCGCAATGGGTCCCCGGGCCGCTGCACTGCCTGGGCACCGACGGCTTCGGCCGCAGCGACGGCCGCAAGGAGCTGCGCGACTTCTTCGAGGTCGACGCCCGCTACATCGTCCTGGCGGCGTTGCAGCGGCTGGCGGCCATCGGCGCGGTGCCCGGCGCGACGCCTGCCAAGGCGCTCAAGGAACTGGAGATCGATCAGGACAAGCTGAACCCGCACACCGACTGAGCCCACGCGCAAGCACGCGGCGGCGGGCCGGACCCGCGGCCGGGAAGGATCCGAGAATGGCGCAGGAAATCCGCGTTCCCGAAGTCTCCGACGGCGTCACCGAAGGCAAGGTCATCTCCTTGTCGGTGGCCGCGGGCGACAAGGTCGAGGCCGACCAGACCCTGCTCGAACTGGAGACCGACAAGGCGGTGGTCGCCATCCCGTCGCCTTTTGCGGGCACCATCACCGAGGTGCTCGTCAAGGAAGGCGACAGCGTCGAGATCGGCGCGGTGATCATGAAGGGCGAGCCGGGCGGTGGTACCGGTGCGACGCCGAAGGCCGCGCCGAAGGCTGTGCCGGAGGCGAAGCCGGAGGCCGAATCGGAGGCAGAGCCCGAGGCCGATACCGAGGACGAGCCGAAATCCAAGCCGAAGCCGAAGTCGGACGCGGCCGACCGCGAGGCGCTCCCGCCCGCCCCGGAATCGGCGCCGGCGAAGCCGGCGCCGGACGCGCCCATCGACCTGCACACCGTCCGCAGCGGCGACCAGGTGGCCCCGGCCGCGCCGTCGGTGCGGCGCGTCGCCCGCGACCTGGGCGTGGACATCTACCAGGTGCAGGGCACCGGCCCGGGCGGCCGGATCAGCGAAGAGGACGTGCGCGCCTTCGTGCGCCAGACGATGCAACGGGTCACCGGCGGCGGTCCCGTGCCTGCGGGAGAATTCCGCGGCCTGCACGCCCAGCGCCCCCTGCCGGACTTCACGAAATGGGGCGGCGTGACGGTCGAGCCCCTGTCGCGGGTGCGCGAACTCACCGCCGACGCCATGGGCTACGCCTGGTCCACCATCCCCATGGTGACCCAGCACGACGAATGCGATGTCACGGACCTGGAAGATTTCCGTAAGGAGTTCAACCGCAAGGCGGCCGACGACGACAAGCTGACCGTGACGGCTATCCTGGTTAAGGTGTGCGCCATGGCGCTGCGCGCATACCCGCAGTTCAACAGCAGCCTCGACCTCGCGCGCAAGGAGCTGATCCTCAAGGATTACGTGCACGTCGGCCTGGCCGTCGACACCCCGGGCGGCCTCTTGGTGCCGGTGATCCGCGACTGCGACACCAAGGGCATCGAACGGCTCGCCACCGAGCTGAACGCCCTGGCGGAGAAGACCCGCGAGCGGCGCATCAGCCCCGCCGACATGGAGGGCGGCACCTTCACCATCAGCAACCTGGGCGGCATCGGGGGCACCGCGTTCAGCCCCATCGTCTACGCGCCCCAGGTGGCCATCCTGGGCGTGTCGCGGGCGGCCATGAAGCCGGTGTGGGACGGCAGCGGGTTCGCGCCGCGGCTGGTGATGCCGTTAACCCTGACCTACGACCACCGGGTGATCGACGGTGCCGACGGCGCGCGCTTTTTGCGCTGGATCTGCGCTGCGATCGAGCAGCCCATCCATCTGGTCATGAAGGGATAGCACCATGACCCAGAAACAGGAGATCCCGGCCAAGGCCGAGCTCGTGATCATCGGCGCCGGACCCGGCGGCTACGCCGCCGCCTTCAAGGCGGCCGAGCTGGGCCTCGCGGTCACCTTGATCGACCCGGAAGCCAACCCCGGCGGCGTCTGCCTGCACCGGGGCTGCATCCCCTCGAAGGCCCTGCTGCACGTGGCCAAGCTGGTCGACGAGGCCCGCGAAGCCGAAGCCATCGGCGTCGCCTTCGCCGCGCCCAAGCTCGACATCGACCGCATCCGCGCCTGGAAGGACGAGATCGTCGGCAAGCTCACCGGCGGCCTGGGCGCGCGGGTCGGCCAGAAGAAGCTGACCTACGTGCGGGGCACCGCGCGGTTCAAGGACGGCCACACGCTCCTGGTCAAAGGCGTGGACGGTGCCGAAGGCGAGATGACCTTCAACCAGGCGATCATCGCCACGGGCTCGCGCCCCACGCTGCCGCCGGGCATGGAGCTGGGCGACCGCGTCATGGATTCCACGGGTGCGCTCGAGATCGCCGACGTGCCGAAATCCCTGCTGGTGGTGGGCGGCGGGTACATCGGCCTGGAACTGGGCTCGGTCTACGCCGCGCTGGGCAGCAAGGTCACGGTGGTGGAGATGACCGGGGGCCTGTTGCCCGGCTGCGACCGCGACCTCGTGTCGGTGCTCAAACGGCGGCTGGATACCAAGTTCGAGGGCATCCTGCTGAACACGAAGGTGGCGTCCCTGAAGGAGGCCAAGACCACGGTCACGGTGACCCTCGAGGACAAGAAGGGCGAATCGTCGACCCGGAAATTCGAGCAGGTGCTGATCTCCGTCGGCCGCCGGCCCAACAGCGAGAACCTCGGCCTGGAGAACACCAAAGTCGAATTGGACCAACGCGGCTTCGTCAAGGTCGACGCGCAAAGGCGCACGGCCGAGAGCCACATCTTCGCCATCGGCGACCTGGCCGGCGAGCCCATGCTGGCGCACAAGGCGTACGCGGAAGCCAACGTCGCTGCCGAGGCGGCCGCCGGGCGCAAGGCCGTCTACGGGCCCCGGGCCATCCCCGCGGTCGTGTTCACCGATCCGGAGATCGCCTGGTGCGGGCTGACCGAGACCGAGGCCAAGGAGCAGGGCATCAAAGTGAAGACGGCCAAGCTCCCCTGGCGCGGCGTGGGCCGCACGCTCACCCTGGGGCGGGACGACGGGCTGACGAAGCTGATCGTCGATCCCGAGACCGACCGGGTGCTGGGCGTGGCGGTGGCCGGGCCCGGCGCCGGCGAGCTCATCGCCGAAGGCGTCCTGGCCGTCGAGATGGCGGCCCTGGCGGAGGACCTGCGGGGCACGATCCACCCCCACCCCACGCTTTCGGAGACGATCTACGAGGCGGCGGAGATGCTGTTCGGCAAGTAGGCCCGGCCGCCCCTGCGCAGACGAAGGCCCCGGCCGCTGCGGCCGGGGCCTTGTGCGTCGGGAAGGCTAGCGCTCCGGCGGCGGCACGTCGGCGAACTCCACCACCAGGCGCAGGGCCTGGCCCATCCCGGCCTCCTCGCCCTCGCGCGAGGCGAACCACAGGCTGCGGAACTCGCCGGCCCCGCCGAGGTCGCGGACGACCACGCCGAAGTTCGGCAGGCGCCCGGCGTACCAGCCGCGCACCAGCTCCGTGACATCCCACTGCACCGGCAGCAGCGGCGGCATGGCGTCCTGCACCACCGTGGCCACGGCCACCGGCTCGGCCAAAAAGCGCGGCTGCGTCTGGTTGTTGGCGTCGCCCCCGTCGCCTTGGCCGAACCAGGCCACGCCGTAGGCGGGATCGACCCAGTCGCAGCCCACCCCGAAGTCCACGTGCTCGGAGCCGTTGCCCTCGATCCAGGGGGTCAGCGAGTCGCTCGCGGCGACGGCGTGGACGCCCAGGTGGTAGGTCTGCCCGAAGCCGTCGCGGAACCGCGCCACCGAGCCTTCCAGGGTGGCGCGGACCACCGTCACCTCCCGGAAGAACTGGGGCAGGTCGAAGCGCACGAGCCCGCGGATGCGGTCCGGCTCGCCGTCGCGGCCGCGGCCCACGGCCACGAAGGGATCGCAGCCGTAGTTGTCGTTGGTGCGCTCGGGCAGGTCGGCGCGCACGGTGGTGTCGGCGGCCGGCGCCAGCTCCACGAGCGCGGCCGGCTCCGTCAGGAAGAAGCCGAAATCGGCCTGCGTGAAGCTGCTGACGGTGCCGTCGGGCAGGGTGGCCAGAAGGACGTGCAGCTCGGCCGGGGTCGTGGGCTGGGCCGGCGGCATGGGCACCGCGCGCAGGGTGTAGAAGCCGGCGGGCAGGCCGGCGAACGCGTAGCTGCCGTCGGCGTCGGTGACGGCGAAGCGCAGCACGTCGGGGTCGTCGCCCCCGTCGGACCAGCCGTCGTCGCCGTCGCCGCCGCCGCCGCAATCGCCGCCTTCACAGTCGTCATCGTCGCCGTCGTCCAGGTCGTGGTCCTCCTGCTTGGCCTGGTCGTCCGCGAAGGGCGACGGCCTCACCAGCAGCACCGTCACGCCGGGCAGGCCGGCTTCGCCGCGGTCCCGCACCCCGTTGCGGTTGGCGTCGTGCCAGACCACGCCGGCGATGCGGCCGCTCATGGGACCGGCGCCCAGTTCGAGGCGCGCGGCGAAGGCCATGGCGGCGCCTTCGGGCACGGCGAAATGGACGGTGCGTGGGAAGCTGACCTCGCCCGGGGTCCACATCGCGTCGTCGTTGGCGAACCCGAAGACGATGGCGGCGCCGGGACCCTCCAGGCCGTTGTCGGCGTCCAGGACCCGCACGCTGTCGGGGATCAGGGCGGTGAACGTCAGGCCCACCGGCTCGGGCAGGACCTCGTCGCCGGCATTGCGGACGCTCAGGTCCACCGCCAGGGCGCCCTGCTCCGGGACCCAGCGCAGGTTCTCGCCGTAGAGGATGAACGGCCCCGCGAAAGGCCGCCCGGGCAGGCCCGCGGACTCTAATTCGAGGCTGAAATCGGGCCCCGCGGGGCGCAGGTCCCCCGAGACGACTTCGGCGCCGCCGGTGGGGGCGACGCCGGTCGGCGAATCGTCGCTGCATCCTGGCAGCAGCAGGGCCGCCGCGAGCAGCAGCAAGACAGGACGGAAGCGGATGTTCATGGTATTTACCCCCCGGTTCGGGGCGCGCCGCCCGGCGCAGCGCCCGCTCCCCCGCGCGCGCGGGGGTTCGTCGGCATCCAGGCAAGGAATATACCCGATCTGCAAGCCGCAGATCAAGACCGCACCCGGCGCGGGTGCCTTGACAGCTCCCGGCGCCGCCCGGTACCCTGCGGCGGTTCCGCCCGCGCACGACGGCTTTTCCCGCGAAGGAGCGACCCGTGGCCTCACCCCGTGGACAGTGGAGCGGCAAGCTCGGCTTCATCCTGGCCGCGGCCGGCAGCGCCGTCGGCCTGGGCAACCTCTGGAAATTCCCCTACATCACCCACCAGAACGAGGGCGGCGCCTTCGTGCTGGTGTACATCGCGGCGGTCGCCCTGGTGGGGCTGCCCATCATGATGGCTGAGATCATCCTGGGCCGGCGGGGCGGGCTCAATCCGGTGGGCACCTTCCGCACCCTGGCCGAGGGCCGCGCCGGCGGGCGCGCCTGGCAGGCCGTGGGGTTCATGGGCGTGGCCGCCGGCTTCATCATCCTCAGCTACTACAGCGTGGTCGCCGGCTGGACGCTGCGCTACATCGTGCTGGCCGTGGGCGGGCAGCTGGGGGAACTGGCGGCGCGCCCCCACGCCCTGGACGAGTTCTTCGGCGCCTACGCCGCCGACGGCGGCGCCCAGGTGCTGGGCCACGCCCTGTTCATGGGCGCGACCATGGCGGCGGTGCTGTTCGGCGTGAAGGCGGGCATCGAACGCGTGGCCACGGTGCTGATGCCCCTGCTCTTTCTCATCCTGATCGGCCTGGCGGTCTACGCCGCGACCACCGACGGCTTCGGCGAGGCGATGGCGTTCCTGTTCGATCCCGACTTCGGGGCGCTGACCCTGCGTTCGGTGCTCGAGGCCCTGGGCCAGGCCTTCTTCTCCCTGAGCCTGGGCATGGGCGCGATCCTCACCTACGGCAGCTACATGCGCAAGCAGGACTCCATCCCCCTGTCCGCGCTGCAGATCAGCGCCCTGGACACCCTGGTGGGCCTGCTGGCCTGCGTGATCATGTTCTCCATCATCTTCACCTTCGGGCTGGAGGTCACCGCCAGCGCGGGGATCCTGTTCACCACCCTGCCGGCGGTGTTCTACCAGCTGCCGGGCGGCGGCGTGCTGGCGGCGGGCTTCTACATCCTGGTGGCGTTCGCCGCCCTGACCAGCACCATCAGCCTGCTGGAGGTGGTCTCCAGCTACGCCATCGACGAACTGCGCTGGTCCCGCCGGCAGGCCACCCTGACCATGGGCGGCGGCATCTTCGTCTTCGGCGTGCTGAACGCCCTGAGCCTGGGCGCCAACGGGCCCCTGTCCACGCTGAACGTCTTCGGCGAGGGCAAGGACGGCATGTTCAACACCCTGGACTTCCTGGCGGCCAACTGGCTGCTGCCGGTGGGCGGCCTGCTGATCGCCCTGTTCGCGGGCTGGGTGCTGGCGGCGCGGGAGTCCTGGGACGAGGTGCGGCAGGGCCACCCGGGCGGCGCGGCGCTGTTTGCGGGCTGGCGGTTCCTGATCCGCTTCGTGGCGCCGCTGGCGGTGGGCGCCATCATCTTCAGCGTCATCTTCCTGGGCATGGAGTACCAGTAGCGGCGCGGTGGCGAAGATCCCGTTTTTGCCGTTGCATGTGGGACCAAGGAGGTCCCCGTTGCAACCGCTGCATTCGCGACAGTTCACCCCCTGCAGCAGCGAGACGCCGCCCCTCGTGCCGGGCGAGTACCACGCGCTGCTGCGCCAGCTGCCCAACTGGCGCGTGGTGGACGGCCACCACCTGGAGCGCCTGTACGACTTCCCCGACTTCGGCTCGGCCATGGCCTTCTGCGTGAAGGTGGGCGCCCTGGCCGAAGCCCACAACCACCACCCGGACCTGGCCTTCGGCTGGGGCTGGGCCGAGATCAAGCTCTGGACCCACGCCATCGACGGCCTGGCCGAGGGCGACTTCATCCTCGCGGCGAAGATCGAGGAGATGGGCGGCTGAGTCAGCGCCGCCGCAGTCCCCGCCAGGTGTCCCAGGAATAGATCCCCAGCGCGCCCCAGATCAGGCCGAAGCCCGCCGCGTGGCCCGCGGTGAAGGGCTCGCCGAAGGCCAGCACCGCCAGCAGGAACTGCCCCGTCGGCGCCAGGTACTGCAGGAAGCCCATGGTGGCGTAGCGCAGCCGGCGCGCGCCCTCGGCGAACCAGACCAACGGCAGCGCGGTCAGCGGGCCCGCCAGCAGCAGCAGGAGCGTGGTGCCCAGGCCGGCGTTGCCGAAGGCCAGCTCGCCCTGCCCCTGCCGCCAGGCCATGAACCCCAGGGCCAAGGGCGCAAGCAGCGCCGTCTCCAGGGCCAGCCCCTCCACCCCCGAAGGCTTGGCCAGCTTGCGCAGCAGCCCGTAGGTGCCGAAGGAGGCCGCCAGCACCAGGGCGATCCAGGGCGGCCGGCCCAGGTGCACCGTCAGCCAGAGCACGCCGATGGTCGCCAGCACCACCGCCGCAGTCTGGGCCCGGCGCAGGCGCTCGCCCAGGAAGACCACCCCCAGGAGCACGTTCACCAGCGGATTGATGAAGTACCCCAGGCTGGCCTCCACCAGGTGCCCGCTGACCACCGACCAGATGAAGACCAGCCAGTTGATGGAGATCAGCACCGTGGTCAGGGCCATCGTGGCCAGGGTCCGGCGGTCGGCCAGCAGGCCGCAGGTGGCCAGGAAGCGCCGGCGGCCCGCCAGCAGCGCGACCAGGAAGGCCAGGGACCAGACCACCCGGTGGGCCAGCACCTCCAGGGGCACCACGTGGTCCACGGCCTTGAAATAGCCGGCCACGAGCCCCCACCAGAGGTACGCGGAGGCGCCGTAGATGACGCCCAGGCGCTGCTGGCGGGGGTCGGTCACTCGGTCCGCCCCGCCGGGATCGCCGGCGGCAGCTGCGCCCGCTCCGCCACCGGTAGCCAGCCCGGGTACGGGTGCACGACCACCTCGGTGCTGGCGCTGAGTTCGTCCGCCTTGACGGTCAGCGTGTAGGTCATGGGCTCGGCGAACACCGGTCCCGAGCGGCGGGGGTTGGCGAAGCGGTGCTGGTCGTCCGCCTGGAGGTCCCAGACCACGCGGTTCAGGCCCGGCTTGCCGGCGGCGGTCAGGGTGCGGATCACCCGGCCGCTGGTGTCGGCCACCGCTACCGAGACCGGGCCCTCGGGCAGGTCCTTCAGCCAGAAGGTGACCACCGCGCCGTCGGGCGGGTTGGCGCCCCGGAACACCCGGTTGCCGGCGCCGTAGCCGCGGAAGCCGTAGTTGCGGGGGGTGGCGTCCTTGACCCGGAAGACCGTCAGCGGCTCGGCGGCGGCGGCGGCCACCTCCGCAAGAGGCAAGGCGTCGTCCAGGATGAACAGGCTGCGCCCGTGGGTCGCCGCCACCAGGTCGTGCTCCCGCGGGTGGACCACCAGGTCGTAGACCGGCACCGTGGGCAGGGTCTTGCCCCCCAGGCGGAGCCAGTGGCGGCCGCGGTCCAGGGTCACGTAGGCCCCATGCTCGGTGCCGCAGTAGAGCACCTGCGGGTTGCGGGGATCCTCGCGCACCACCCGCACGGGGCTGCCGGCCGGGAGGTCGCCGGTGATGTCGGTCCACTTGCCGCCACCGTCGGTGGTCATCAGCACCAGGGGCGCGAAGACGTCGCTGCGGTGGCCGTCGACGGCGCCATAGGCCGCCTCCGGGTCCGCGTGGGACGCCTCCAGGCAGGCGATGTACAGCTCCTTCACCTGCTTCGGCGTCACGTCCTTCCAGGTGCCCCCGTCGTCCCTGGTCACGTGCACACGCCCGTCGTCGGTGCCGGCCCACAACGTGCCGGCGGCCAGCGGCGACTCGGCCAGGGCCGTGACCGTGCCGTAGGACTCAGCCTGGGAACCCTCGCTCATGATGCGGTCCACCTGGCGGCGCGACAGGTCGCCGCTGATCGCGTACCAGTAGTCGCCCCGTTCGGTCAGCTTGTAGACCCGGTGGCCGGCGTGGTAGAGCACCGTCGGATCGTGGCGCGAGACCAGAAAAGGTGCGTCCCAGTTGAAGCGCAGCCGCTCCTGGCCCTCGTCCGCGGCCGGACGCAGGGGCACCACCAGCTTGGTGTCCAGGTGGATGCGCCCGAGGTTGCCGCCCTGGCTGGTGGCGTAGACGATATTCGCATCCAGGGGATCGAAGCGCACGCTGAAGCCGTCGCCGCCGTAGACCGCCGTCCAGTCCTCCTTGAGGATGCCCGGCTGGTCGTCGCCGCCGGACTTGAAGGCCGTGGCCGAGGGTCCGATCCAGGAGCCGTTGTCCTGCAGCCCGCCGCCCACGCGGTAGGGCACCGAAAGGTCGACGTCCACGTGGTAGAACTGGCCCAGGGCGAGGTTGTCCAGGAAGTCCCAGGTGGCCCCCGCGTCGTGGGAGACGTACAGCCCGCCGTCGTTGCCCAGCAGCACCCGGCGCGGGTTGTCAGGATCGATGGCGATGGCGTGGTGGTCGACGTGGACCTCCTTCGAACTGCTGCGGAAGGTCACGCCGCCGTCCTCGCTGATGGCCACGTCCCAGCCGGGCATGTAGACGTGTTCGGGGTCCGTCGGATCCACCGCCAGGCGCGAGAAGTAGAAGGGCCGGAAGTTCAGGTCGCTGACCCGGCGCCAGGAGTCGCCCCGGTCGTCGCTGCGGAACAGGCCGCCGGCGGGCGAGCGGTCGTCGAAGGCGCTGCGGCCGGTGCCGCCCTGGTCGCTCTCGACGCAGGCATACAGGGTACGCGGGTCGCTGGCCGCGATGGCCAGGCCGATGCGTCCGGTGCGCCCGGGCAGGCCCGCCGAGAGCCTCGTCCAGTTGTCGCCGCCGTCGTCCGAGCGCCAGATGCCGCCCAGGGCGGTGACGCCCGCGAAGCTCCAGGGGGTGCGCTGCGCCGTGGCCAGGGCGGCGTACACCACCTGCGGGTCGTCCGGTGCGATCACCACGTCGCAGGCCCCCACCCGGTCGTCCACCTTCAGCACGTGCCGCCAGGTCCGTCCGCCGTCGGTGGTGCGGAAGACGCCGCGCTCGGGATTCGTGCCCCACAGGTGGCCCATGGCGGCCACGAAGCAGCGGTCCGGGTCGCCGGGATCGGCGGCCAGGGTCGGGATGTTGTGGGTCTCGGCCAGCCCCGCGTGGACGAAGCTCGCGCCGCCGTCGGTGCTGCGGTAGACCCCGTCGCCCCAGGAGACGCTGTTGCGCCCGTTGCCTTCGCCGGTGCCCACCCAGACGACCAGGCCGCGGCCGCGCTCGGCCCGGTCCACCGGCGGCACCGTGTCGCCGGCGGCCGCCATGGCCTCCCAGCCCGGCCAGTCAGCCGGCGCCGAGACCACGCCCACCGCGCCGACGCTGCAGGAGCCCAGGTCGGCCGACACGTCCTGGAAGGTGGTGCCGGCGTTGGTGGTCCTGTACAGGCCGCCGGTGGCGTAGCCGACGTAGAAGGCCGCCGGGTCGCCGGGCACCAGGGCGATGGCCGTGGCGCGGCCGCCCATGTTGGCCGGGCCGATGGAGCGCCAGCCCAAAGCCGCCAGGTCCCGCGCCGTCACCGGGCGCGGCTCCGGCGCGGCGGCCAGGGCGCCGGCGGCCAACGCCGCCGCCAGGAGCAGGGAGAGCACCGACACGGTCGCGCGCATCATCGTCATCCTCCAGGGCTCAGGAACGGAGCGACAGGCAGGTCAGCCCGCCGTCCAGCTTGCGGAACTCGCTCGTCTCCAGCTCGACCAGCGGCAGGCCGAGGCCAACCAGCAAGGCGCGCACGGCGGGAAAGCCCGCCGGCATCAGCAGCGTGCCGTTGATCCACAGGGTGTTGCAGGCGTAGGCCTCGCCCGCGGGCACCACCAGCTGTTCCCAGCCGGCGAAGACGTCCCGGCCCGCAAACTGCTCCGTCAGCAGCAGCGTGCGGCCGCCCACGTGGTTGACGCCCGACTTCAGGTGCAGGCCGGCGCCCACCGGCACCTGCCGGCAGTCCCAGCCCAGGGGCGTGAGCAGGTGCGCCAACTGGGCCGCGCCCGCCGCGTTCGTGCGGCCGGACAGGCCGATCCAGCAGGTACGTTCCACCGCGAGCACGTCGCCGCCGTCGAGGGTGCCCGGCGCCGTGACGGCGGCGGCCGTGCCCCACCCGGCCAGGGCCGCGGCCACCGAACCGGTCTCGCCCCGGCGCGACGGGGCGCCCGGCCGCGCCACCACCGCCAGGGAACCGGCCAGCACCGCGGTGTCCTCGACGAAGCAGGCGTCCGGATGGCCGGGCAAGGGCGGCAGCACCTGGACCTCCAGGCCCAGACCGCGCAGGGCCTCCACGTAGCGGGCGTGCTGGCGCAGGGCCAGGTGCGGGTCGGGTGCGCCGAGGGCCGCGGTGGTCAGGCCGCCGGCCAGGTCGGGTCCCGGCTGCCGGGTCAAGGCCCGGGTGAACATGGGTTGCTCCTCGCAGGTGGCAGGCCGCAGGACAAGCTAGCACGACCGGCGGGCGAAGGGAACCGGCCGTGCCGCCGGGGAGCCGCCGCGGCGGGCACAGCCGGCTGGGCTTCCCCGCCGGCCTGTGCTATCTTCGGCGCCGGACGCTGCCAACCACCGCCCCGGAGGTCGCGCCGTGAGCGCCCCGATGACCGTCAGCGAGTTCCAGCAGCAGGTGCGCCGGGGCATCCCCGCCGACCTGCCGCACCCGCCGGCCGAGGATCCGGCCGTCAGCCGCGCTCCGGTCCGGCCCCTGCTGCTGTCGGCGGACGAGCGGCGCCTGGCCCTGCGCAACGCGCTGCGCTACTTCCCGGCCGCGTGGCACGCGCATCTGGCGCCGGAGTTCGCCGCCGAATTGGCCCGCTGGGGCCGCATCTACATGCACCGCTTCCGGTCGACCTACCCCATGCACGCCCGGCCCCTGGACCAGTACCCGGCCCGCTGCCGCCAGGCCGCCGCGGTGATGCTGATGATCCAGAACAACCTCGATCCCGCGGTGGCCCAGCACCCGTACGAGCTGATCACCTACGGCGGCAACGGCACCGTCTTCCAGAACTGGGCGCAGTACCTGCTGACGATGAGGTACCTGGCGGAGATGACCGACGAGCAGACCCTCGTCATGTATTCGGGCCACCCGCTGGGCCTGTTCCCCAGCCACCGGGACGCGCCCCGGGTGGTGGTGACCAACGGCATGGTCATCCCCAACTACAGCTCCGGCGACGACTACACCCGCATGGCCGCCCTGGGCGTGACCAGCTACGGCCAGATGACCGCCGGCAGCTACATGTACATCGGGCCCCAGGGCATCGTGCACGGCACCACCATCACCATCCTGGGCGCCGGGCGGCTGCACCTGCAGGGCGGCGGCACCGACCCGCTGGCCGGAGCGCTCTACGTCTCCAGCGGCCTGGGCGGCATGAGCGGCGCCCAGGGCCGGGCCGCGGTGATCGCCGGCTGCGTGGGCGTGCTGGCGGAGGTCAATCCCGCCGCGGTGAAGAAGCGGCACGAGCAGGGCTGGGTGGACGAGGTCTTCAGCGACCTGGGGGCGCTGCTCGAGCGGATCCGCGCGGCCAAGGCCGCCAAGGAGGCCGTGGCCCTGGCCTACCTGGGCAACGTGGTCGACCTGTGGGAGGCCCTGGCCGCCAGCGATATCGCCGTCGAACTGGGCAGCGACCAGACCTCGCTACACATCCCGTACACCGGCGGCTACTACCCCGCGGGCCTGTCGTACGACCAGGGCAACCGCCTGCTGGCCGCCGATCCCGCCGCCTTCAAGGTCGCGGTGCAGGCGTCGCTGCGGCGGCACCTGGCCGCGGTGGACCGCTGCGTGGCCCGCGGCATGCGCTTCTGGGACTACGGCAACGCCTTCCTGCTGGAATGCTCCCGCGCCGGGGCGGACATCGCCCGGCCGGGCGGCGGGTTCAAGTATCCCAGCTACGTCGAGGACATCATGGGTCCCTTGTGCTTCGACTACGGCTTCGGGCCCTTCCGCTGGGTCTGCACCAGCGGCGACCCGGCCGACCTCGCGGCCAGCGACCGCATCGCCGGCGACGTGATCGAGCAGCTGTCCCTGGCGGCGCCCCGCGAGATCCGGCAGCAGTACCTGGACAACCTGCGCTGGATCCGCCAGGCCGGCGCCAACCGGCTGGTGGTCGGCAGCCAGGCCCGCATCCTCTACAGCGACGCCGAGGGGCGCCGCGCCGTGGCGGCGGCGTTCAACACGGCGATCCGGGACGGCCGCATCACGGCGCCCATCGTCCTGGGCCGCGACCACCACGACGTCTCGGGCACCGACAGCCCCTTCCGCGAGACCGCGAACATCCGCGACGGCTCCATGTACACCGCCGACATGGCCGTGCAGAACGTCATCGGCGACGCCTGCCGCGGCGCCACCTGGGTCTCGCTGCACAACGGCGGCGGCGTGGGCTGGGGCGAGGTGATCAACGGCGGCTTCGGCCTGGTGCTCGACGGCTCGACCGACGCCGACCGGCGCCTGGACGCCATGCTGCACTGGGACGTGAACAACGGCATCGCCCGCCGCGCGTGGGCGCGCAACCCGGGGGCCGAGTTCGCGATCAAGCGGGCGATGGCCGCCGAACCGCGCATGACCGTGACGATGCCGGAGCACGCGGACGACGCGGTGGTCGAGGCGGCCATCGGCGAGACCTTCAAGGACTGAGCACCCCCGGAGAGGACCCATGGAAGCC
>JACZKN010000534.1 GCA_014859985.1 Candidatus Krumholzibacteriia bacterium
GGTCTACATGCTGCGCGCCCTTACCCCCGAGGAGATCGCCGTCCTGCTGCGGCGAGCGTTGCGGGACCGCGAGCACGGGCTCGGGGACCTGGCCCTGGAAGCCTCCGATGAACTCCTGGAGCAGATCGCCATTTACGCCGGCGGGGACGCCCGCGCCGCTTACAACATCCTGGACCTGGCCGCCGCCGCTTCCGACGGCCACGAACTCTCGCGGCAGGCCGTCGAGGATGCCATGCAACGCAAGGTGCTCCTCTACGACAAGTCCGGCGAGGAGCACTACAACCTCATCAGCGCCCTGCACAAGAGCCTGCGCAACAGCGACCCGCAGGCGGCCGCATACTGGCTCGTGCGCATGCTCGAGGGCGGCGAGGATCCCCTCTATCTGGCCCGGCGCCTGGTGCGCTTCGCCAGCGAGGACGTGGGCCTGGCCGACCCCCAGGCCCTGCCCCAGGCCCTGGCCGCCCGGGACGCGGTGCATTTCCTCGGGCTGCCCGAGGGCCGGCTGGCCCTGCTGCAGGCGACGGTCTACCTGGCCCTGGCGCCCAAGAGCAACGCCCTGTACCGGGCCGGCGCCCTGGCCGAGGCCGAGGTCAAGCGCGGCGCCAGCCCGCCGGTCCCCATGCACCTGCGCAACGCCCCCACGCGCCTGATGAAGGACCTGGGCGCGGGCGACGGCTACGTCTACGCCCACGACACCCGCGAAGGCATCGCCCGCATGGACTGCCTGCCGGCGGGGCTGGGCGCCACCGTGTTCTACGACCCCCGCGGCCGCGGCTTCGAGCAGGAGCTGAAGGACCGCATGGAGAAGATCCGGCGCTGGCACCAGCGGCGGCGCGAGGCGCCGGCCGACGGCGGCGACGAGTAACCCGGGACCGGAAGGATCGGCATCATGAAGAGGATCGGAGTGCTCACCGGCGGCGGCGACGCGGCCGGCATGAACCCCGCCGTGCGCGCGGTGGTGCGCACGGCCTGGAGCCACGGCGCCGAGGTCATCGGCATCCGCCAGGGCTGGCGCGGCCTGGCCGAGGGCTCCTTCGAGAAGATGACCCCCGGCTCGGTCAGCGGCATCATCGACAAGGGCGGCACCATCCTGCGGACCTTCCGCTACCCCGAATTCGCCACGCCCGAGGGCACCGAACCGGTGGCCAAGACCCTGCAGAAGATGAAGCTGGACGGGCTGGTGGTGATCGGCGGGGACGGCAGCTTCCGCGGCGCGACCAAGCTGCAGAAGGAGTTCGGCCTGCCCTGCGTCGGCGTGCCGGCGACCATCGACAACGACATCCCCGGCACGGACATGTCCATCGGCTTCGACACGGCCCTGAACATCGCCATCGACGCGGTGGACAAGATCCGCGACACCGCCACCAGCCACGGCCGCATCTTCGTCATCGAGGTGATGGGCCGGGAGTACGGGCTGCTCGCCGCGCAGACGGCCATCGCCTCGGGGGCCGAGGAGGTGCTGCTGCCGGAGATCCCCTACAACCTGGACGAGGTCTGCCGGCGCATCACCGCGGGCTACGACCGCGGCAAGCACCACGCCATCATCATCGTGGCCGAGGGCGCGGGCAAGGCCAGCTACGTGACCTTCGAGATCAAGGAGCGCCTGCAGCGCGACGTGCGCATGGCCGTGCTGGGGCACATCCAGCGGGGCGGTTCGCCCACCGGCTACGACCGCATCCTGGCCTCGCGCCTGGGCAACCAGGCGGTCGAACTCCTGGTCGCCGGCCAGTCCGGGGTGATGGTGGGCGTGGTGGCCAACAAGTACAAGACCTCGCCCCTGGAGAAGAAGGGCCGCATGCCCGCGACCGCGGTGCTGCGGGACGCGCGGCTCCAGGAACTCCTGGCCTAGCTCCTGCCCTGGGGCCAGCCAAGCGACGGGCTCCCCGTGGGGGGAGCCCGTCGTCGTCCGGTGCGCCGCGGTCAGCCTACTCGGCGGTCTCGGCACCCTCGACGTAGGTGTTCGCGTACTGGAACCAGTCGACCCGCATGGTGCCCACCACGTGGCCCAGGCCCTCGTACTCCACCCGGCGCTTGGGGAAGCTCTCCTCCAGGCTCAGGACCGTGAAGGCGCCCACCAGCGGCAGGTCCTTGGCCTTGAACATGTGGAGCATCCACTCGGCGCCCGGGGTCAGTTCCACCAGCCGCAGGGCGCAGACGTCGCCGACGGCGTACCAGGCGTAGTCCTCGGGGCCGGGGTTGGCCTTCACCGTGTCGGGCAGGTCGTGGCGCGGCACGTAGACGAAGTTGGCGAAGGCGCTCTTGACCGTCTTGGCGGGGTCGCCCTCGTTCTCGGGCAGGAAGGTGGCCCGGGCCTCGTCCATCTCCGTGCGCTGCCAGCCGATCTTCGGGATCGGGGCGCCGGGCATCTCCTGGTCGATGGCGCCCGAGCGCAGCAGCGTGGGCAGCACGTAGCCCTTGGGGGCGGCCAGACTGTCGGCCTCGACCACGCCGCCGCGCTTGATGCGCTTGAGCACCAGGTGCGTGGGCTGCGGGGTAAAGGTCTTCTGCACGCCCAGCAGGGCGCCGGACAGGCCCTGGTACTTGCTCTCCAGGTCCTCGGCCACCAGGAACTCGACGATGTTCTCGTCGGTGCCGCGGCCGCGGATCAAGGCCACGTTGCCGTGCACGTATTCGAACACGGGGGCGTCGATCTCGAACAGGAAGTTGGTGCTCAGGGTGTCGCCGCGGGTGATCCGGCGCAGGGAGTCGTAAACGTAGGGATCCACCTCTTCCTTGCCGCCGCAGCCGGCCAGGCCGAACAGGGTCACGGCCAGAAGGCCGAGCAGCAGGACGGACACCCAGCGACGCGGGGAAGACACACCGAACATGAACGAACCTCCCAATTGGTACATGCCCTCGCCCCGCCGGTGGGATGCGGGGCGGCGATCGCGGAACACCGGGCCAAGCCGGAAGATCCTAGGCCCGGAACCAGGCAAGGTCAACGAATGTCTCGCCGTCTCAACCCCATGAAATTGGGGCATTGGGGCGCAAAAAGCAAATGCTATCCCGGCCCGGGAGCCCACGGCCGGCCCGGTCGGGGTTCACAGGCGCGGCAGCTGCCGGACCGCCCCCAGCACCTCCGGGGCGCCTGCCAGCCCCCCATCCCAGAGGGACTGGAAGATCTGCCAATGGCCGGGCATCAGCACCCCCGCCGTGGCGAACAGGCGGGAGAAACGGGCCCGGCGCACGGCCTGGGTATAGGCAGGCAGCCCCGCCCGCTCCAGGCGGCCGTCCAGCACCACGTCCCAGGCCGCGGCGAAGCCCTCGGCCAGGGCGGCGGGCACCAGTTCCGGCAGCACGCGGCCGCGGAGCAGGTCCGCTGCCAGGGCGAACTGGTGGTGCAGGAAGGCGTTGGTTTCCGCCGGGGAGAACCGCTCCGGAAGCGGGGCCCCTTCGTTCCACGGCGCGCGGCGCTGCTCCCAGATCGCCGGGCCCGGCTCGACCGGACCGCGGCCCGGATCGGCGAAGGCCCGCGGCGCGCAGAAGACCGTCAGCACGGGCCGCCGCTCCCCCGCCGCGGCGGGGTCGAGGCGCAGCCAGCCGTCGTCGCCGTCCGGCAGGTCGTCGCAGCAGATGACCACCGCCGAGAGCTCGCGCTCCAGCTCCAGGTGGCGCAGGGCCGCCGCAGCCCGCGGCGCCACCAGCTCGGTCAGGTCGTCCCCGCAGGCAAGGCAGCGCACCTGCGCCGGCGGGTCGGCCTGCACGCCGGCCACGGCTCAGGCCTCCACGACCATGGCGCCGCCGCCGACCGGCTGCAGGCGCACCGTGAAGTGGCGCAGCTGGGGCGGCTGCCAGAGGATCTCCAGGCCGCGCAGGCGAGATCCCAGACGCACCACCTCCGCGCAGCGGTCGGCCACGTAGTCCAGCTGGGTGTGGGTGTAGACCCGGCGCGGCACGGCCAGGCGCACCAGTTCGTTGGCCGGGTGGACCAGCTCCCCCGTGTCCGGATCCGTGTGCTCGAACATCAGGCTGCCGATCTCCACGGCGCGCACGCCGCCCTCCAGGTACAGGGCCGCGGTGAAGACCTGGGCCGGGAACTGGGAAGGCGGGATGTGGGGCAGCGCCGCCTTGGCGTCCAGGTAGACCGCGTGGCCGCCGGTGGGATGGATGAAGGGCACGCCCAGTTCGTCCAGGCGCCGGCCCAGGCGCGCCACCTGGCCGATGCGGTAGTCCAGGTAGTCCTGGTCCAGCACCTCGTGCAGGCCCTGGGCGATGGCCGCCAGGTCGCGGCCGGCCAGGCCGCCGTAGGTGGGGAAGCCCTCCCGCAGGATCAGCAGGTTGGTGACCGCCTGCGCCCACTCGTCGTCGTTGAGGCAGAGGAAACCGCCGATGTTGGCCAGGCCGTCCTTCTTGGCGCTCATGGTGCAGCCGTCGCCGTGGGAGAACATCTCCTGGGCGATGGACTCGATGGTGCGGCCGCGGTAGCCGGGCTCGCGTTGCTGGATGAACCACGCGTTCTCCGCGAAGCGGCAGGCGTCGAAGATCAGGCGCTTGCCCCGGGCGCGGGCGAACGCGGAAACGGCCTTGATGTTGGCCATGGATACGGGCTGGCCGCCGCCGCTGTTGTTGGTGACCGTCAGCATCACGAAGGGGATGCGGTCAGGGCCGTACTTCGCGAAGGCCTTCTCCAGCTTGGCCAGGTCCAGGTCGCCCTTGAAGGGCGCGTCCAGGTACGGGTCCAGGCCCTCTTCGCCGATGCAGTCCAGGGCGATCGCGCCGCGGAACTCCACGTTGGCCCGCGTGGTGTCGAAGTGGATGTTGTTGGGGACGACGTCGCCCTCGTTCACCGTCGCGGTGAAGAGCAGCCCCTCGGCGGCCCGGCCCTGGTGCGCGGGGATGACGTGCTTGTAGCCGAACAGGCTGCGGATCGTGTCCCGGAAGACGAGGAACGAGGTGCTGCAGGCGTAGGCCTCGTCGCCGGTCATCAGGGCGCCCCACTGCAGGTCGCTCATGGCGCAGGTGCCGCTGTCGGTGAGCAGGTCGACGTAGACGGCGTCCGACGGGATCTTGAAGATGTTGTAGCCGGCATCGTGGAGCAGCCGCACGCGCTCCTCGCGGCTGACCCAGCGGATCCTCTCGACGACCTTGATCCGGTAGGGCTCGAACGGGAATTCCATGGCGTGGCTCCTGTGCGCTGCGGATGGGGCCGGTCCGGTCGGCAGCCGTCGCCGCCGGGCTGGGGCAAAGCTAGCCCGCGGCCGGGGCGCCCACAAGGCCGGGGGCGGCGGAGCAGGGCTCAGTCCTGCGCGAGGGGGGAGCGGTCCTGGTACAGAACCAGGGCCGCGTCGCGCACCCGCGACAGGATCCGGTAGTGCTGCCGGACCTCCTCGCCGCCGAGGCACAGGTAGACGCCGCCGGCGACCGCCGCGCCGGGGCTGCGCGCGGCCGGGCAGAGGCGCACCAGGGGCCGG
>JACZKN010000535.1 GCA_014859985.1 Candidatus Krumholzibacteriia bacterium
CGGCGGCCGAGGCCTCGTCCTACGCCCCGCCGCCGCCGGTGGTGCAGGGCGGGGTGGCGCCGGTGCCGGGCGGCGAGGTGGAGGGCTGGACCCCGCTGATCAACCAGCTGATGCGGACCATGCCCCGGGTGGGTGCCTGCCTGATGAACGGCCTGCCTGCCCTGGACCCGGGCACCGGGCGCCTGGTGGTGACCTTCGGCGCGGACAAGAGCTTCCAGGTCGGCACGATCCGCGGCGACTGCCCGGCCATCGAGCAGGCGGCGGCCGCCCTCTGGGGCCGGCCGGTGAAGCTGGAGCTGGTGCTGGGCGCCCGGGGGCAGACCGCCGACCGACGCGAGGAGATCCGCCGCGAGGTGGCCCCGACCCAGCGCGAGGAACTCAACAAGGCCTGCGCCGGCGACCCCGCCCTGGGGGGCCTGGTGGAGCTCCTGGGCGGCGAGCCGCTGCCCGAGACCGACCGCGACGACTGGGAGCGGCCCGGGTCCTGACGGAAAAATCACCCCCGATGGGGACGGCCGCGCGCCGTCCCGGGAGCGCACCATGGACATCAAGATGCTCATGAAGCAGGCGCAGCAGATGCAGGCCAAGATGGCCAAGGCCCAGGAGGAGCTGGCCGCCCGCACGGTGGAGGCCGAGGTCGCCGGCGGCCAGGTCAAGGTGGTGATGGACGGCAAGCACCGGCTGCGGTCCGTCACCATCGCGCCGGAGTGCTTCGACGGCGACGACGCCGGGTTCCTGCAGGACCTGATCGTCGCCGCGGTGAACGAGGGCGCGCGCAAGGTGGACGAGCTCGTCGAGAAGGAGATGGGCTCGGTGGCCGGCGGCCTGAACATCCCCGGCCTGAACCTGCCGGGCATGGGCTAGGCGTGGCCTGGGAGCGGGAGGCCAACGACGGCGGCGAGTTCCAGTCGCCCGCCCTCGAGCGCCTGGTCAGGGGGTTGAGCCGCCTGCCCGGGCTGGGGCGCAAGTCCGCCACGCGGATCGCCCTGCACCTGGTGGCGCGGGAGTCGCCCGCCGACGAGCTGTTGGGCGCGATCGGTGCCGCCCGCGCGCAGGTCACCAACTGCGGCAACTGCGGCGCCATCACCGAGGCCGACCCCTGCCGCATCTGCACCTCGGAGCGGCGCGACCAGACGCTGCTGTGCGTGGTGGCGTCCCCGGTGGACGTGCTCCCCTTCGAGAAGGCGGGCTTCTACCGCGGGCGCTACTTCGTGCTGGGGGGACTGCTCTCGCCCCTGGACGGGGTGCGGGCCGACGACCTGCCCTTCGACCGGCTGCTGGCCCGGGTCGAGCGCGACCAGGTGGCCGAGCTGATCATCGCCCTGGACGCCAGCGTCGAGGGGGAGACCACGGCCCTGTACGTGCAGCGGTTGCTCCAGGGCCGGCACCTGCAGCTGACCCGGCTGGCCACGGGCATCCCCGTGGGCGGCGCCCTGGCCTACACCGACGAGGTCACCCTGCAGCGCGCCTACCAGTTCCGCCGGGGCTTCTGAGCCCGGAGGCCCGCGGCCCGAATTTCGGGGTCAAGGGGACTCCGTGCCCGTCGATAAGCTCTACGTGTTACCGCCGGACACGTCCGGACGCCCCCGCGGGCGTCGGCGAGGGAGCGATCCATGGTCAGAGCCGAATGGGCGATCTTCGAAGAGGACTACTGGGCGATCAACAACGTCCTGGACGACCTGCTCGCCAGCAGCAAGGCCAGGAACGTGATCCTGATCGACCGGACGGGGCAGCTCGTCACCCAGTGCGGGCCGGACGTGGACTTCGACCTGACGAGCTTCGCCTCGCTGTGCGCCGCCGACTTCGAGGCGAACTACCAGCTCGCCCGCCTGATCGGCGAGAAGGACTTCTCCACGCTGTTCCACCAGGGCGCCCGCGACAGCATGTACCTGGCGAAGATCAACCGGGGCGTGGTGCTGGTGGTGATCTTCGACAAGGAGACGACCCTCGGCCTGGTGCGCCTGCGCGCCAAGCGCGCGGTCGAGGAGCTCGACGCCATCATCGAACGCCTCTACCACAAGCTGGAATACCGCAACGAGGAGTACGACCACTTCGACGACGCGTTCGCCGAGGGGGTCGAGGCCGAGATCGACAACCTCTTCGCCGACTGACGCGAGGGCCTGGACGGACCGGACACAAGGGGTAGATGCCGTGTCGCTGATCAACTACTCGTCGCGCGAGATCAACTGCAAGATCGTCTACTACGGTCCCGGTCTCGGCGGCAAGACGACCAACATCCAGTACGTCTACGAGAAGCTCGCGCCCGAGACCAAGGGCAAGCTCGTGACGCTGGCGACGGAGATGGACCGCACCCTCTTCTTCGACTTCCTGCCCCTGGAACTCGGCGAGGTCAAGGGCTTCAAGACGCGGTTCCACCTGTACACGGTGCCCGGCCAGGTGTACTACAACGCCAGCCGCAAGCTGATCCTGCGCGGCGTGGACGGCCTGGTCTTCGTCGGCGACAGCAGCGAGTCGCGCTTCGACGCGAACATCGAGGCCCTTTACAACCTGCACGACAACCTGAAGGAATACGACCTGGACCTCAAGGAGATCCCCTTCGTCATGCAGTGGAACAAGCGCGACATGCCGGACGCGCTGCCCATGGCCGAGCTGAACGACGAGCTGAACCCCGACGGCTACGAGAACTTCGAGGGCATCGCCATCAAGGGCGTGGGCGTCTTCGACACGCTGAAGTGCGTGGCCAAGCAGGTGCTGCGGCAGCTCCAGGCCACCTGATCCCTTCCTGCCGATCCGGGTGGCCCGGCGCGACCGGGCCACCAGCGCGGCGCGCTCCCTCCGGGGGCGCGCCTTCGCGTTTGCGGCCGGGCGGCACGGCGGTTGCAGTC
>JACZKN010000536.1 GCA_014859985.1 Candidatus Krumholzibacteriia bacterium
GCCTGACCGCCGCCGCCGGCGCCCTGCTGCGCCGCTGCTTCGACGACCCGGACGTCCGCGTCCGC
This sequence comes from Candidatus Krumholzibacteriia bacterium, assembly GCA_014859985.1. Classification (GTDB taxonomy): domain Bacteria; phylum Krumholzibacteriota; class Krumholzibacteriia; order LZORAL124-64-63; family LZORAL124-64-63; genus JACZKN01. The sequence goes on from JACZKN010000536.1 coordinate 66, forward strand.
CTGGAAGCCCGCCGCGCCGCCCTGGCCACGGGCCTGCTGCCGGAGCACCTGGTGCCCACGGAGCCGAGCCTCCGGGCCACGCTGCCGGCCGTGGCCCGGGATCCGGCCCAGCCGGCGGTGGCCCTGCCCTTCAAGGCCCCACGGGTGCGCGGCGTCACCGGCCGGGGCACCTTCGAGCTGAGGCTCCGCGCCGACGTGGCCCCCAACACCTGCGCCGTGTTCCTGGACCTGGTGCGCCGGGGCTTCTACGACGGCCTGACCTTCCACCGCGTCGTGCCGGACTTCGTGGTGCAGGGCGGCGATCCCACCGGGACCGGCTGGGGCGGCCCCGGCTACACCATCCGCAGCGAGTGGAGCCCCCTGCCCTACGCCCGCGGCGCGGTCGGCATCGCCCACAGCGGCAAGGACACCGGCGGCAGCCAGTGGTTCGTGACCCTCAGCGAACAGCCCCACCTGGTGGGGCGCTACACCGTCTTCGCCGAGGTGGCCGAGGGCCTGGAGGTGTTCGACGCCATGCAGCCCGGCGACACCTTCAGCCTCTCGGTCGCGCCGTAGCGGCGGACGCAAGCCGCGCCCCCGGTTCCGTGCGGAGCCGGGGGCGCGGTCCTTCTCGCCGTAGCGGCCGGCCGCCTCAGGTGCGCAGGGCCTTCAGCAGCGTCGCCCAGGTGGGCGACGCCCCGTACATCAGGATCCCGACCCGGAACAGCTTGCCCGCCGCCCGGGCCGACAGCAGGATCGAGACGATCATCAGCACCCACGACAGGACGATCTGCCACAGGGGCGGCGTCTCCACGCAGACGCGCATGAACATCAGCACGGGCGCGAAGAGCGGCACCAGGCTGAGCACCACCGCGGCGGTCGAGTCGGGCGCGCGCAGCACCAGGGCCAGCAGCATCATGGGCACGACCATGCCCATGGCCAGCGGCGTGTGGAACTGCTGGCTGTCCTGCACGGTGTTGCACATGGCGCCCACGCCCGCGTAGAGGGTGGCGTAGAGGAAGAAGCCCAGCACGAAGAAGACCACGAACGAGACCAGGATGATCGGCGTCAGGAAGCCCACGTCCAGGGTGAACTCGCCGACGGTGACGCCGCGCTGGGAGAGGGCGAAGAAGGTCAGGGCCCAGATGCCGAACTGGGTCAGCCCGGCCGCGCCGATGCCCAGGACCTTGCCCAGCATCAGGTCGTTGGGCGAGACGCTGGCCAGCAGCACCTCGGCCATGCGCGTGTTCTTCTCCTCGATCACCGCGGTCAGGGTGTGGCTGCCGTACATGATGACCATGATGTAGATGATCATGATGAGCACGAAGGCCATGCCCACGGCCATGTCCCCGTCCTGCTGCTCCTCGCCGCCCTCGGGGGTCAGGGAGATGGACGACCATTCGCTGCCGGCGGTCAGGTAGCCGTACAGATCGCGGTCCACCGCCGCCGCGGCGAAGCGTCCTTCGCGGAGCGCCCGGCTCAGGGCCGGACGCAGGGTGTTGTCCAGCACCACCAGCGCACCGACCGACTTGTTGTAGAAGACCGCCTTGCCGGTCTCCAGGAAGTCGGCGGCGATCACCACGCCGCTGTGGACGGTGCCGTCGACCACCATGGACTTGAGCTCGGCCACGCAGTCGGCCTCCTGCCGGCCCTCGCAGCCGACCGGCAGCAGGTGCAGGTGCGCCGCGCCCCGTTCGTCCAGCGCCGCGGCGAAGGACCCGAACGAGTCGCCGGAGAGGTCGACGACGCCGATGGTGCGCTCGTCGTCCCCGCCCGACCCGGCCACCATGACGGGCAGCCAGATGAACATCGACATGAGGGCCGGGCCGAGCAGCGTGCCGATCATGAAACTCTTGGAGCGCACGCGCTCCAGGTACTCCTTGCGGATGATGGTCAGGACCCTGCTCATGCCGCCACCTCCCGGCGCTGGCGCGAGACCGCGGCCAGGAAGATCTCGCCGAGGCTCGGCCGGTTGGCCGAGAAGAAGGTCAGGCGCCCCGCCGCCACCAGGTGGGGCAGCAGGGCGGCCGGGTCGGCGCCCTCGTCCAGGGTCAGGCGCCAGCTCCCCTCATGGTGCTCGACGTGGCGCACGCCCGGCAGGCCCTCGGGCGGGGCGGCATCGCCCTCCCAGGCCACGCGCACCGAACGCAGGGGGAAGGCGGCCCGCACTTCGGCCATGGTGCCGTCGAGGATCACCTCGCCCCCCTCGATCAGGCAGATGGCGTCGCAGATCTTCTCCGCCTCGTGCAGCATGTGGGTGGAGAACAGGATCGTCGTGCCCTTGGCCTTCTCCTCCAGGATCATCTCGCGCAGCAATTCGATGTTCAGGGGGTCCAGGCCGCTGAACACCTCGTCGAGGATCACCAGGTCCGGCCCGAAGATGAAGGTGGCCGCGAACTGGATCTTCTGCTGCATGCCCTTGCTCAGCGTCTCGACCTTGCGGTCCTTCCAGGCGCCCAGGTCCAGGCGGTCGAGCCAGCGGTCCGCCCGGGCCAGCGCCTCGCGCCGGGGCACGCCCTTGAGCTCGGCCAGGAAGCCCAGCTGATCCCGGCACTTCATCTTGCGGTAGAGGCCGCGCTCCTCGGGCAGGTAGCCGACGTGGTCGCTGAGCGTGCGGTCCAGGCGCCGGCCGGCCAGGAGGATCTCCCCCGCGTCCGGCAGGATGATGTTCATGATGCTGCGGATCGTCGTGGTCTTGCCCGCGCCGTTGGGACCGAGGAAGCCGTAGATGCTGCCGCGCGGGATGGCCAGGTTGATGTCGTGGGCGGCGCGCTTCTCGCCGTAGTGCTTGGTCACGCCCCGCAGGGTGAGGATGGGTTCGCCCACCGGGGGCAATTGCAGTGCGGACTCGGGCATCGGCTCGCTCCTGGACGCTGGGGATGGTCGTCGAACCAGGGTGCATTATGGGGCCCGGCGGGTCATCCGGCAACCCCGGCCTGTCCTGCGGGTTCCCCGCACGCGGGTCTTGCAGTCGGATTATCATCCTGTTATGATTGCAGTTACCGCATCAGGCAAGAGGTGGCTTTTTTGACCGGGGAGCAACCGCAACCATGACCGGACCGGAGCGCGACAGCCGGCGGGTCCTCGTCATCGAGGACGACCGCGAACTGATCGACCTGTTGGACCTGCACCTGCGGCCGGAGGGTTTCCACGTGGCCGCCGCCGCCGACGGCGCCGCGGGCCTGCGCGCCTTCCAGGAGGGGGGCTACGCCCTCGTCATCCTGGACTGGATGCTGCCCTCCCTGTCGGGCATCGAGGTGCTGAAGGGGATCCGCGCCGGCGACCGCCGCACGCCGGTCCTGATGCTCACCGCGCGCGGCGAGGAGGCGGACAAGGTGCTGGGGCTCGAGCTCGGCTGCGACGACTACATGACCAAGCCCTTCAGCATGCGCGAACTGGTGGTACGGGTGAAGGTGCTCCTGCGCCGGGTGGTGCGGGCCGAGGAGATAGCCCGCATCGCGGCCGGCGACCGGATCATCGAGCTGGGCGAATTGGCCATCGACCACGGCAAACGCAAGGTGACGGTGCGCGGCAAGCCGGTGCAGTTGACGGTCAAGGAGTACGACCTGCTGCATACCCTGGCCTCGCGTCCGGGGCGGACCTTCAGCCGGCGCCAGCTGCTGGACCTCATCTGGTCGAGCGACGCCGAGGTCTACGAGCACACCGTCAATTCCCACGTGAACCGGCTGCGCAACAAGATCGAGGCCAATCCCAACCGCCCCCGCCTGATCCTCACGGTCTGGGGGATCGGCTACCGCTTCACCGACGAGCCGGCCGCGACGGGCGCCTGAGATGAGGCAGCCGGCCCCCGCGCGGTCGCTGCACTTCCGCATCACCGCGGCGTTCGTGCTGCTGCTCGCGGTCGGCGGCGGCGGCTACTACCTCTGGCTGGAGCGCACGCTCTACGCGCCCTACGACGACGCCGAGGAGAAGCACTGGTACGAGGAGCTCGCGGCCGCCGAACTCGATTCGCTGGCCGCGGTGCTGGCGCCGCTGGCCGCCGAACCGGGCCGCGCCGGTCCCCTGCTCCAGGACTACGGGCGCGGGGTCGCCCGGTACGAGGCCGAGCTGATCGTCTTCGACGCCGCCGGCCGTCATGCCGCCTCCTCCGCCGCCGACAGCCTGGCGGCCGCGGTGCCCTTCGCCGACCCGGCCCTGCTCAGGGACATGTCGTCCGCGGACTGGGACTTCGGCAGCTACCCCCGGGCCGAGGACGTCTCCGCCTACGAGAACCGGGTCTTCGCGGTGCGGCCGCTGGTGCCGGCGGGCGGGGACGAAGCGGCCCCGGCCGGGTACCTGGTCGCCAGCTTCATGCCGCCGACCATCGCGGTGGGCGAGCTGGAGGCGGACGCGCGCCGGATGGGGCTGCACGCGGCGCTCCTCTTGCTGCTCTACGCCGCCGCTTCCTCCACGATCATCATGCTCTGGACCACCCGCCGGCTCCGCCGCCTCTCCCGGGGCGTGGCCGCCTTCGCCGCCGGCGACCTGGGCGCCCGCGTCCCCGCGTCCAGCGCCGACGAGATCGGCTCGCTCGGCCGCCACATCAACACCATGGCCCAGCGCATCGCGGGCATGGTGGACGAACTGACCCGCAAGGAGAGCTTCCAGCGGCAGCTCGTGGCCAACGTGAGCCACGACCTACGCACGCCCCTGGCCAGCCTGCGGGGCTACGTGGAGACCCTGTCGCTGGGGGGCGCCCAGGTCGGCGAACAGGAGCGCGGGCGCTACCTGGCGGTGGTGACCGAGAAGCTCGACCATCTCGACCGGCTGATCGAGCACGTGCTGATCCTCTCGCGCATGGACTCGGGCCAGGCCGGGTTCCGCCCCGAGGACTTCTCCCTGGGCGAGTTGGCGGGCACGGTGCTGGACCGCTGCGCCCAGCCGGCCGCCGACCGCGCCGTCTCCCTCGACCTGGACCTGGACCCGGACCTGCCGGACGTGCACGCGGACCCGCTGCAGATCGGCCGGGTGCTGCAGAACCTGGTGGAGAACGGCGTCAAGTTCACGCCCGCGGGCGGCCGCGTGGCGGTGCGGGCCCGCCGGGTGGGCGCCAAGGTGGAGGTGGAGGTGGCCGACACGGGCGTGGGCATCGATCCCCGGGACCTGCCCCACATCTTCGAGCGGTTCTACACCGGGGACAAGAGCCGCACGGTGGCGGACGCCGGCCCGGCCGACCACCTGAGCCGCAGCTCGGGCCTGGGCCTGGCGATCGCCGCGCGGATCGTCGAGGTCCACGGCGCCCGCCTCGAGGTGCAGAGCGCCCCGGGCGCCGGCTCGGTGTTC
>JACZKN010000537.1 GCA_014859985.1 Candidatus Krumholzibacteriia bacterium
CACCCGCCCCGTGCCGCTGAGGGCCAAAGGCGGCAGCCCGCGCCAGCGTTCGACCAGGTCCGGCGGTCCGGCCGCCGCGATTTCCACGTCCAGGCTGTCGACGCGGATCGGACCGCGCGCCTGGTCCCGGCCGGCCACCAGGAACAGGTGCGTCAGCTCGACGGCGAGGGGCTCGGCGCCGGCCGGACCGCCACCCTCGCGGCGCAGCGTAGCCGGGCCGAGGCGGAGTTCGAGATGCGGCGACCGCCCCGCCTGCACGCCCGCCCTGCCCTGCAGCCGGAGCCCGTGGACCGTAAGGTCCGGGGCCAGGGTTGCCGATTCGAGGACCACGACCAGCCGGTGCACCGCCGCCGACGGCGCACCGCCCAGGGATCCGGGTCGCGGGAACGAGCCGCTCCGGGCCGCGGGATCGGCCGCGGCCGGCGCCGTGTCCGGGACCGCAGGCTGCGGCGGGAAGAGCGCCGCGATGGCCGGCAGGTCGAATCCCGCCAGGTCCAAGAACAGGGAGTCGGCGACCAGGTCCCGGTACCGCAGCGCCCCCAGTTCCACCGTCACGACGACGCGGCGGGCGTGGACCAGCGTGTCGGGCGCGGCGCCGGGCGCCGTGTGCACCCAGACCACATCTTCCAGTTCGATGGTGCCGGGCCGCGGCCACGCCTTGGCGGCCACGGTCAGGCTGCCCGGCAGCGCCCGGTCCACCACCCCGAGCGCGAGTCCCAGCAGGGCACCCCGCACCGGCGCCAGGGCCAGCCCCAGGGCGACCACGGCCGCCAGGCCCAGGAGCACGAGGACGAGTCCCCGCACCAGGCGCCCGAGCCGCCCGCCGAACCGCCGCAGGCGGCCGCTGCCCCCGCCACGGCTCACCACGGGTACCCGATCCCGAAGTGCCAGAGCTCGTCCGGCTCGCCCGGCAGCACGGGCCCGATGTTCCAGGCGTAGCCGATGCGCAGCGGTCCCAGCGGCGTGCGCACGTCCAGATCGGCGCCCCAGGCCGCGCGCACGAACTTCAGCGCCGCGTCCGACGGCCTGCGCCAGACGTCGCCGGCGTCCAGGAAGACGGCGGCGTCGAAGATCCAGACGAGCCGGCGGCGCAGCTCCGCGCCACCCAGCACCGTGGCCTGGCCGCCGCGCGGGTTGCCGTCGGCGTCGCGCGGACCCAGGTCACGCCGCGCGTAACCGCGCATGGTGTTGTAGCCGCCGGCGTAGAAACGCCGGTTCGGCAGCAGGTCCGGGTTCTCGCCCAGGGGCTGGGACCAGCCCAGGCGCAGCCGCGCCGCCCCCAGCCCCAGGGGGCCCAGCCCGCGGTAGGCCGCGCCGTCGAGCTGCGCCTGCACGTACGAGGCGCCGAAGAACGCGGCGGCCGGCGCCCAGGTCAGCGCGACCTTGGTGTAGCCGCCGCCGGTCGGGTAGAGCACGTCGTCGGTCCAGTCCCACTTGCGGTCGACGTAGAACTCCAGCAGCCACTCCTGGGCTTCGGGCAGGTCCTCCGCGTCCGGCGAATAGGTGACGACGTCGACGTTCGAGACGCTGACCCCCACCTGCCACAGCCCGCGGCCGCGCGGCCGGAACGACTGGAGCAGCCGCGCCGTGTACTCGTTGGAACGGTAGGCGTCCTCGTCCTCGCGCAGCCACTCGCCCCCCAGGCTCGTGACCGCCCGCGGCGCCAGCCAGCCCAGCCGGAAGACCTCCGCGCCGAATCTCTGTTCGTGGGTGGCGTAGACACCGCCCACCCGCAGCCCGCGGCCGCCCTCGAAGAGGTTGCGGTGCAGCCAGCCCGCCTGCACCATCCAGGGGTTGTCCGACCAGGTGCCGACGCTCGCGCTCAGGGCGCGCATGCGCCCGTTCGCGAGGGAGGCGTGCAGGGCCAGTTCGCCCGGACCGGTGGGCTCGGTCGTCAACTCGACCCGGCTGAAGAGCTGGGTCGCGCGCAGATCCACGGCTCCGTCCGCCAGGAGCGTGCGGTCGTAGGCGACCGGAGGCCGGACGTCCAGGACCCGCCGGGCCACGGGCAGCAGGTCGTCGGAGCAGCCCCCGATGGTCACGCTGGTGACGACGTAGGGATCCCCGGGCGTGACCACGTACTCGACGGCGACGGCCTCGGGACCGACGCGCTCCAGGCGCCGCTCCACCTTCACCCTCGCGTAGCCCGCGTCCTGCAGGAGCGCGGCCAGGTGGTTCATCGCCCGCTCGCTGCCCTGGTCGGTGAAGCGCTCGCCCTCCCGGGTCAACCGGGGATCGGCCACGGCCGGCGCCGGCACCGCCTCGGGCCAGCCGCTGACGCGCACCGCCGACACCAGGACGGGCCTGCCCGGAGCGATGTCCAGCCGCACCGCGACCCGCCGGGCCCGATCGTCGGGCTCGAGCCGGGCCCGCACCGCCGCGGCGGGATAGCCGCGCGCCGCCAGGAAGAGCTGCGTCCGCCGCAGGTCCTGCACGAGGGATCCGGCGTCGAAGGGCGGACGTGCCGCGCCGCGCAGGAACCGCGGCCGGCCCGCCAGCCAGAGGCCCGCGGCCAGTTCGTCGCCGAGGTCCGCGGGCACACCCTCGACGGCGAACGCGGAAACCTCCCAGCCGTTGTACCGGCGCCAGGCCGCGGCTTCGTCCTGGGCCGGGACCGGCTGCGCCAGGCACGCGCAAGCCGCCACGGCCAGGAGCCCCAACAGACCGGGACGCGGGCGCGACGATGCTCGGGGGCGGATATCCATGGTACGGGAGAGGATAGCCGTGCCGCCGGCCGCTGTCCACGCCCGCCCCGGCCGGGACTCGCCAGACCGGCCCGTCGGCCCTAGCATGGGCGGAGGCCCTCCGGCGAAAGGCGCTGCCGTGCAAGCTCCCGACCCCATCTACCTCGACTACAACGCCACCACGCCCATCGACCCGCGCGTGGTCCAGGCGATGCTGCCGTGGCTGACCACCCACTTCGGCAATCCGTCCAGCCCCCACGTCTACGGCCGCCGGGCCCGCGCGGCGGTCGAACGGGCCCGCGCCCAGGTGGCCGCGCTGGTGGGCGCCGAGCCCGCAGGTGTCGTCTTCACCAGCGGCGGCACCGAAGCCAACAACCACGCCCTGCGGGGCGCGCTGCGCCTGCGGGGCGCCGGCCGCCTCGTCACCGGCGCGACCGAGCACCCGGCGGTGCTGGCGGTCTGCCGTGACCTCGAGCGCGAGGGGACGGTCACCACCCTGCTGCCGGTGGACGGGGACGGGCGAGTCGGCGCGGCCGCCGCCGCCCGGGCCATCGGGCCGGGCACGGTGCTGGTGTCCCTGATGCTGGCCAACAACGAGGTGGGCACCCTGCAACCGGTGGCCGAAGTGGCACGCCTGGCCCGCGCGGCCGGCGCCCTCAGCCATTCGGACTGCGCCCAGGCCGCGGGCAAGGTCCCGGTCGGACTGGACGACCTGGGCGTCGATATGATCTCCCTGGCCGGGCACAAGCTCTACGCGCCCAAGGGCGTCGGCGCGCTGTGCCTGCGGCCGGGCCTGGCCCTGCCCAACCTCATGCACGGCGCCGGCCACGAGGGCGGGCGGCGGCCGGGCACCGAGAACGTGGCGTCCATCGTGGGGCTGGGCGAGGCCTGCGCCCTGGCGGCGCAGGGCCTGCAAGCCGAGGCGCAACGGCTGCAGGACCTGCGCGACCGCCTGGCCGCCGCGCTGCTGGCGGACTTCCCCGAGGCCGTGGTGCACGGTGCCGGCGCGCCGCGCCTGCCCAACACCCTGAGCATCGCCTTCCCCGGCCGCACGGCCGCCGCGATCCTGGCCCGCCTCTACACCGTCGCCGTCTCGGCCGGCGCCGCCTGCCACGGCGACCGTGACGTGGGGTCGCACGTGCTGGCGGCCATGGGCGTGCCGCCGCTGGTCGCCCGCGGCACCCTGCGGGTCAGCCTCGGCCGGATGACCACGCCGGCCCAGACGCAAGCGGCCGCCGCGGCGATCGCGGCGGCCGTCAGGGCGGCGGCCTAGACCGCGGCCGCGGCGGGTCAGTCCTGCTTGGGTTGCAGGCCGTAGGGCCGCAGGTTCTGCAGCTGCCCCTTGAGGGTCGGGCAGGGGTTGTTCTCCGAGAGCAGCTCGGCCAGGGTGGTCCTGGCGAAGGCCTCCTGCACCATGGCCATCGCCTGGTCCAGGCGCCGGTGCAGCGGGCAGAGCTGGGAACTGTGGCCCTCCAGGTCCAGGGGGCAGCTCTCGATGCGCCGGATCGGGTTGACGATCTCCATGATCTCCAGCAGGTTGATCTGCGCCGCCGGGCGCGTCAGCACGAAGCCGCCGCGCAGGCCGCGGGTCGAGAAGACCAGCCCGCCGCGCACCAGGGCCTGCAGCACCTTGGACAGGTAGCTCTGGGGCACCATCATGGTCTCGGCGATCTGGCGCGTGGTCATGGGCGAGCCGTCGCCGGCCGCGAGGGCCAGCACCGCGCGCATGGCGTATTCGACGGTCTGGGAGAACAAGGACGGGCCGCCCTTCGACGAAATGGCCGGCCGCAGCCGGAAAGCATCAGGACAACTCCATCCAGATTATCGCGGCGGCGTGCGCCTGTCAATGGTGGGGGCCTCACTGGGGGCCGAAGGCGAAACCGAGCCGAACGACGGCGTAGTTCCAGTCGTACTGCCGGGTTTCGGCGCCCGCGGTCAGGTTGGCGGTTTCGAAGCCGTTCCAGACGTAGGCGGCGGACAGCTCGATGGCCCGCATCTTCAGGCCGATGCCCGCGTTCCAGGACGGGCCGTTCATGCTCGTCTCGAAATCCTGGTAGTACTGCAGGCTGTCGTGGTAGCGGTTGTGGGCCAGCGCCACGCCGCCGAGCAGCATCAGGCGGACGGGATCGCCGGGGCGGCCCATGAAGGTCTGCAGGTCGACGCCGTAACGCAACAGCGAGGTGCTGACCCGGTAGCCCAGGTCCTGCCCCTCGGGGAAGTCGCCCACGCCGCTGGCGCTGCCGAAGTCGACGTAGTGGAAGGTCGGCGCGATGGCGAGCCAGCCGCCCAGGTATTGGCGCAGCCGGAAGCCCAGTTCGTAGCCCGCGGCGGCGCCGAGGCCGCCACCCTCGCCGAACGTGCCGTCCTGTTCGCCCATGGGCTCGGCCAGACCCCCTTCGAACACGAGCTCGAACGACGGCTCCCCCGGCCGCCGGGGGGGCTCCCCGCCCCTTCCGTACGCCATCCGGGCGGCGGCGTCGGATGCGGGCCAGAAGAGCCCCGCCAGGGCGGCCAGGGCGAAAATCGCGGCTGCGTTCGTCAATCGTCCCATCATCGGGATCCTCCCTGTCGCATCCACCGTGTTCGGGCCGGGAGCCGGGCCTTGGGCCGGGGGCCGCCCCGTGGTTGCAGGGGGAGTGCCCAAACGCGGCGGCCGCCAGCAGTTTTCATGTATCGTTCATTAATGTAATATTTTACAGGGATCATCGAACAAGGGGCATGAAGTGTCCGTCCGCTCCGGGTGTGTCACTGCGGAGACAGTCGCGCTCCCGGGAGGACGGTTGCAGGAGCCGGCGCCGGCGCGGGGGCACCGGCCAGGCGCAGCTGCACGGCCACCAGGTCCAGCAGCGCCCGTCCGTCGAATGGCTTGGTCACGAAGGCGACGGCCCCGGCCTCCAGCGCCCGGCGGCGCTCGTCGGGGTCCGTGCGGGCGGTCAGGCAGACCACCGGCGGCGCCGCGCCCGCCCACAGGCCCCGCAGCCGCCGCAGCACGGCGTGGCCGTCCTCGGCCGGCAGCACCAGGTCCAGCAGCACGAGGTCGGGCCGGACACCCAGGCAGGACTCGACCGCGGCCAGGCCGTCGCCGGCGCTGGTGACGCGGTAGCCGGCCGCCCGCAGGCGCAGGCGCAGGGCCTGCACCAGTTCCGGCTCGTCCTCAACGACCAGGATGTGCGCGTCGCGCATGTTCCCCTCCCGGTCCGGGCAACTCCAGGCGCAAGGGCACGAAGGCCGGCTCGCCGGCGCCCAGGGCGAAGTCCCCCCGGCGATCCTCGGGCAGATCCACCAACCCGTAGGCCGGCGCCCCGGCGTCCGGCGGCAACCGGGCCTCGAAGCGCGCCAGCAGGGCCAGCGCACCGTCGCGGCGGGCGCCCACCAGGGCCGCCA
>JACZKN010000538.1 GCA_014859985.1 Candidatus Krumholzibacteriia bacterium
CGGGCCGCCGGAAGACGCGAACGGCCGTGCGGGCGCGCTGCCGCCGACCCCGTTGCCGGTTTACTTCCCCCCGCGGGTTGCTTAGATTTGGCACTTCGGATTCCACGGGCGAACCCCGCGCCGACGATCGCCGGCGCCGGGGCCGTGGCAGCGGAAGAGGAAGACGATGACCATCAGCCTGATCGCCAGGGAACTGCGGGAATCGGCCACGCTGAAGATGAACGAGCGCGTGGCCATCATGCGCGCCAAGGGAGACCCCGTCATCCATCTGGGCGGCGGCGAGCCCAAGAGCCTGCCGCCCCTGGACGCGCTGACCGCGGCCGCCGGCATGCTCAACTCCGGCGAGGTGCGCTACACCCCGGCCTACGGCACGCCCGACATGAAGGCGGCGATCATCCGCTCCACCAACGACCAGTACGGCTTCCGGCCCACCCTCGGCATGGTGATGGCCTCGGGCGGAGCCAAGCAGGCGATCATGTGCGCGCTGCAGGCCGTCCTGAACCCGCAGGACGAGGTGATCTTCCCGGCGCCCTACTGGGTCAGTTATCCCGAGATGGTCAAGATGTGCGGCGGCGTGCCGGTCCCGGCCAAGCCGATGGACGGCGGCTACGTGCCGAACATCGGCGACATCACGCTGCGGATGTCGTCGAACACGAAGGCCATCATGATCAACAGCCCGAACAACCCGTCGGGCGCCGTCTACCCGGAGAAATTCATCAGGGATGTCGTCGCCCTTTGCGAGAAGGAGGGAATCTACCTGATCATGGACGACATCTACAACCGCCTGGTCTTCGCGGGCAAACGGGTCACCAACCCGATCGCCTGCGCCAGGGATTTCGGCAGCGACGACTGCAAGATGATCGTCGTCAACGGTGTCTCGAAGGTCTACGCGATGACCGGATTCCGCATCGGCTGGGCCGTGGCCAACCCGAGGCTCATCGAGGTCATGTCCATCATCCAGTCGCACCAGACCAGCGGGCCCTCGGCGCTGCTGCAGAAGGCGGCCGTGGCCGCCATCAACGGCACGCAGAGCTGCGTCGACAACCTGGTGATGACGCTCGAGAACAACGCGCGCGTGATGATGCAGCGCCTGAAGGCCTTCGACGGCGTGAAGGTGTGCCCGCCGGACGGTACGTTCTACTGCTTCGCGGACTTCTCCGTCTATAACAAGGACAGCACGAAACTGGCGGAGTTCCTGCTGAACAAGGTCATGGTCTGCACCGTGCCGGGCGTCGAATTCGGCATGGAGGGGCACCTGCGCCTGAGCACCTGCGGGACGTCCAAGGAGATCATCGAGGGCGTCGAGCGCATGAAGTGGGCGCTCGATCCCAATTCGCCGAACGAACTGATCATGGGCCAACGCAAGATGGTGAGGGACTGGCTATGAAGAAGTCGCTGAAGATCGCCTCGCCGGCCGACCACCACCGCGAGGACCTGGCCGCCGACTTCGGTCTCGCGAACCACGGCCTCATGGAGTTGAAGCGCGTCTACTGGAACCTCACCGAGGAGGCGCTCTACGAGGAGTTCGTCTTCCGGGGCGAGGGCCAGATCGTCAACCGCGGCGCGATGCTGGTGGAAACCGGGAAGTGGACCGCGCGCGCGGCGCAGGACAAGTACATCGTCCGCGAGCACGAGACTCAGGATCGCGTCTGGTGGGGCGAGTACAATCGCCCGCTGGCGCCCGAGAAGTTCGCCAACCTCTTCGCCCGCGTGCAGGCCAACCTGCAGGGCGAGGAGGTTTTCGTCCAGGACGTCTACTGCGGCAACGACCCCGAACATCGGCTCGCCGTGCGCGTCATCACCCAGGACGCCTGGCAGAGCCTGTTCGCCCGCAACATGTTCATCTCGCCGAAGAGCCGCCAGGAACACAAGGAGTTCGTGCCGGAGTTCACCCTGATCGCCGTGCCGCACTTCAAGTGCGACCCGCGCATCGACGGCACCCGCTCCGCCACCGTGCTGGCGATCAACTTCGCCGATCGCAAGGCGCTGGTGTGCGGGTCGGCGTACGGCGGCGAGATCAAGAAGACCATCTTCACGGTGATGAACTACCTGAAGCCGCTGCAGGGCGTGCTGGCCATGCACTGCTCGGCCAACGTCGACCAGGAACTGAAGGAGCCGGCGCTGTTCTTCGGGCTGTCGGGCACCGGCAAGACCACGCTGTCGGCGGACCCCAAACGCAAGCTGATCGGCGACGACGAGCACGGCTGGTCCGACCGCGGCATCTTCAACTTCGAGGGCGGCTGCTACGCCAAGGTGATCCGCCTGTCCGCCGAGCACGAGCCGCAGATCCACGCCTGCACGCACCGCTTCGGGACGATCCTGGAGAACGTGGTCCACGATCCCGCCACGCGGCGCCTGGACCTGGACGACGACAAGCTGACCGAGAACACGCGGGCCTCCTACCCCCTCGGCTTCATCGACGGCGTGCTCGAGGGCGGCATGGTCGACACGCATCCGCGGAACATCATCCTGCTGACCTGCGACGCGCAGGGCGTCATGCCGCCGATCGCGAAGCTCACGCCCGAGCAGGTCATCTACTACTTCATCAGCGGCTATACCGCGAAGATCGCGGGCACCGAGATCGGGCTGGGCATCGAGCCGGAGATCGCGTTCTCGGCCTGCTTCGGCGCGCCGTTCATGGTACACCACCCGTTCGTCTACGCCGACATGCTGCGCGCCAAGATGGAGGCCACCGGGGCCAACTGCTGGCTGGTCAACACCGGCTGGACCGGCGGGCCCTTCGGCGTCGGCAAGCGCATCTCGATCAGGTACACGCGCGCCCTGCTGAACGCCGCGCTCGAGGGCGGGCTGGACGAGGTCGAGTACCGGCAGGACAAGCTGTTCGGCATCGCGGTACCGGTCACCTGCCCGGACGTGCCGGACGAGGTGCTCGACCCGTCGGCGAACTGGGGCGACAAGGATGACTACTGGCGCCGCTACGACGCCCTGGCTGCCCGCTTCCGGGAGAACTTCAAGCTCTTCCAGGACGGGTGCCCGGCGGAGATCGTCAAGGCGGGCCCGCGGCGGCTCAAGGACGTGCAGAAGTAGCCGTCAGGCACCGGTTGCGCCGGGGTTGCCCCTCTGCGATACTGCCCCGGATTCGGCGGCGGTCACCGGCAACGCGGGCGGTTCCCATGTCCAGCACCTTCGGCACCCTGCTGCGCATCACCACCTTCGGCGAGTCCCACGGCGGCGGCGTGGGCGTCGTGGTCGACGGCTGCCCGCCGCGCCTGGCGCTGGATGAGGCGGCGGTCCAGGCCCAGCTCGACCGCCGCCGACCGGGCCAGAGCCGCATCGCCACCCCCCGCGACGAGCCGGACCGGGTGGAGATCCTCTCGGGCCTGCAGGACGGCCTGACCCTGGGCACGCCCATCGCCATGCTGGTGCGCAACCGGGACCAGCGCCCGGGCGACTACGGCACCCTGCGGGACGTGCCGCGCCCCAGCCACGCCGACTACACCTACGAGCGGAAGTACGGCATCCGCGCCACGAGCGGCGGCGGCCGGGCCAGCGCCCGCGAGACCATCGGCCGGGTCGCCGCCGGCGCCGTGGCCGAGCAGTGGCTCCGCGCGGCCTTCGGCACGGAGATCGTGGCCTGGGTGCAGAGCGTGGCCGACGTGGAGGCGGGGCCCGTCGCTGCGGACGTCGTCGACCGCGCGGCCGTGGACGCCACCATCGTCCGCTGCCCCGACACGGCGGCCGCCGCACGCATGATCGCCGCCGTCGACGCCGCGCGCCACGACCGGGACTCGGTCGGCGGTGTGGTGGCCTGCGTCTGCCGCGGCGTGCCGGCCGGCCTGGGCGAGCCCGTGTTCGCCAAGCTGGAGGCGCTGCTGGCCCAGGCCATGTTGTCGCTGCCGGCGGTGAAGGGCTTCGAGATCGGCTCGGGCTTCGCCGGCACCCGCCTGCGGGGCTCGGCCCACAACGACCCGTTCGTGGCCCGCGGCGACGGGGCCCTGGGCACCGCCACCAACCGCAGCGGCGGCGTGCAGGGCGGCATCAGCAACGGCGAGCCCGTCGTCTTCCGGGTGGCCTTCAAGCCGCCGGCGACCATCGCCCGGGAGCAGCGGACCGCGGACTTCACGGGGCTTGAGGTCGAACTGGCCGCGCCCGGCCGCCACGATCCCTGCGTGGTGCCCCGGGCCGTGCCCATCGTCGAGGCGATGGCGGCGCTGGTGCTGGCCGATTGTGCCCTGATGCAGGCCGCGCGGCGGCGGCCTTGAATCCCCTGCACATCCTGCTGCTGTTCGCGGTCGGCGTGGTCTCCGGGATCCTGAACGTCCTGGCCGGCGGCGGCTCCCTGTTGACCCTGCCGGTCCTGATCTTCCTGGGCCTGCCCGCCGCCGTGGCCAACGGCACCAACCGGGTGGCCATCCTGGCCCAGAGCGTGGTGTCGGTGGGCGCCTTCCGGCACAGCGGCCTGCTGCCGATGAAGCTGGCCCTGCTCTGCACGGCCCCCGCCCTCCTGGGCGGCGCCCTGGGGGCGCGGCTGGCCGTGGGCATCGACGACCTGCTGTTTCGGCGCATCCTGGCCGTGGTGATGCTGGGCGTGTGCGTGGTGATGGTGGCCGATCCGACCCGCCGCCTGCGCTTCGACCCGGCCCGGCTGGGAGCGCTGCGGACCGCCGGCCTGGTGGCCAGCTTCTTCGCCATCGGCGTCTACGGCGGGTTCATCCAGGCGGGCGTCGGGTTCCTGATCATCAGCGCGCTGCTGGTGCACGGCCTGGACCTTGTGCGCATCAACGCCGTGAAGGTGTTCGTCGTCGGCGCCTTCACGGTGACCGCGCTGGCGGTGTTCATCGCCCACGGCGAGGTGGACTGGCCCCTGGGCCTGGCCCTGGCCGCGGGCAACGCCCTGGGGGGCTGGCTGGGCACGCGCCTGGCCATCGCCAAGGGCCACGACTGGATCCGCCGCCTGGTGCTGGCCACGGTGGTGGTGTTCGCGGCGCGCCTGCTCTGGCGCTGACCGGCGGCCGCCACCGGCGCTGGCGCCGGCCCCGCACCCGTGGTATGCTCGCCGCTCATCCCTGGTCATCGCAACGCATGCCGGAAACTCCCGCGGGTCCGCGCAGCGGCGTGGGTCCCGCTTCGCCCTGGAGAGAGGAGCCACCATGCCGAAACGCGCATTTCTGGTCCTGGCGGTGCTCGCCGTGCTGGCCGGCACGGCCGCCTGCGAGAAGACCGCCCCCGAACTGATCACCGCCGGCCCGCTGCAGTTCTCCCCCTTCACCTGGCAGGGCGGCATCCCCGCCGACTACGGACACCTGGTCGCGGTCACCTCCAGCGAGGCGCACCCGGGCTGGGCGCAGCTCTGGTTCGAGAGGTCCGACAGCACCATCGTCACGGTCTTCGTCAACTTCCAGGACGGCAACGTGCGGGACAAGGTCCTCGAACTCCCGCGTTCGTAAACCGCCGGACTCGGCCGCAAGGGGGAAACCATGAATCTGGAGAAATTGAGCAGCGTGTTCTCGCGCGTGTTCTTTCTGGTCTCGATCCTGCTGCTCGCGCTGGCGGTGCTCGAGAAGCTCGTCAACGTCAGCGGCTACACCATCGTCCGCATTTATGAGCCTCAGCGGCTGCTGGAGATCGCGGCGACGATGATGGTGTTCGTCATCGCGCTGCTGCTGCGGCAGATCCGCGAAAGCGTGCGCGGAGGGGCCCACTAGGCCGCGCCCGGCTGCGGGAAACGGGTCTCCGGGAGGCCCCGGTCAGCGCAGCTTCAGCAGCTCGGCTGCCAGCACCTGCCGGCACATGCCGACCTTGGCCCCGTTGTGGGCCAGGGGCCGGGCGTCCGCGACGGCGGCGGCGGCCGCCCGCTGCGCCGATTGCGGCGTCAGCGG
>JACZKN010000539.1 GCA_014859985.1 Candidatus Krumholzibacteriia bacterium
CGACCACACGGCCGGCGGCACGCGGCAAGCGGGTGGGCTGGGGCATGGTGCGGGGCCGGTCCTTTCGGCTGGGGTTCGGCAGGGAGCGTGCGGTCGGGCCGCTCACTTGGCCAGGGTCACCTTCACCGTGCCCTGCGCGTCGCCCACGGCGACCCGGGCCAGGTAGACGCCGGCCGTGTGGTCGCCTGCGTGATCGCCTGCGTGGTCGCCTGCGGGGTCGTGGCCACGGCCGCCGTCGCCGCCGCCCAGCCCGCCGCGGACCGGATCGTCGCCCCCGACTGGAGCCTCGAGACCGCCGACGGCGGCTCCGTCGCGTTCCACCAGGAACTGGCCAAGGGGCCGGTGGTGCTCTCCTTCTGGGCCACCTGGTGCCGCCCCTGCCTGAAGGAACTGCCGCAGCTGGACGCCCTGGCCGGCCGCTTCGCCGGACAGGTGGGCTTCCTGGCCGTCAACGCCGACAACACCAAGGCCGTGGCCAAGGTGGCGCCCTACCTGCAGGCTGCGGGCCTGGGCAACCTGCGGGTGCCGATGGACACCGGCGGCCAGGTGCAACAGCTCCTGCAAGTGGGCGGCGTGCTCCCGTTCACCATCGTGTACGACCGCCGGGGCCGCGAGGTCTACCGCCACGTCGGCTACAAGGAGGGCGACGAGCTCGCCCTGGCGCAGGCCCTGGACGAGCTGCTGGCCGCCGAGGCCGCCGGCACCGCGCCCGACCCCGGCAAGCCGGCCTGGGCCGAGGCGGTCACCGCCACCGACCGCTTCGAGTACTCCTACTCGACCCGCACCAAGCGGGAGATCTTCGAGAACTGGCTGGACGTCAGCTACCAGCTCGGCGGCTTCCGCACCGGCATCCTCTTGGACAGCCGCGCGCCGAGCGAAGAGGGCGACCGTTCCAACGCGATCCGCCACCGCTTCTTCGAGTTCACCGCCGGTGAGTTCGACGTGCGCGCCGGCCACTTCTACGGCATCTTCGGGCGCGGCCTGGTCTTCAACGCCTACGAGGACCGCACCGTGCGCGTGGACACGCGCCTGGACGGGATCACCGCCACCATGCGGACCGGCGGCCTGGCGGCGACCGTCTTCTCGGGCACGCCGGCGGCCCGGCCCCTGGACATCCGCGCCGCCGACGCCGAGTACGCCGTGGCGGCGGGCCTGAACCTGGGCGCCACGGGCATGACCTGGCAGCCGGACGACTGGACCGGCGAGGACGGCGAGGTGCGGCGCGAGTGGGTGGGCGCCCTGCGGGCCCGGCAGAAGCTGGACTTCCTGGACTGGTACGCCGAGTACGGCTGGAAGAAGGGCTGGGACCACGATCCCACCGACGACCGGGCCGACCTGGGCAAGGCCTTCTACGCCAACGTGAACCTGTACCGCGGGCCCCTGTCCCTGTCCTGGGAGCACAGCGACTACGAGCGCTTCACGGTGGTGCCCCGCGCCGACGGCACCACGCCCCTGAACCGCCCCCCCAGCCTGACCCGCGACTTCGCCTGGACGCTGCTGAACCGCGCGCCCCATCCCCTGGACCAGGACGACGAGAAGGGCGACAACCTGGACGCGGTCTACGGCCAGGGCGGCTGGACGGTGCTCGGCACCCTGGCCCGCCTGGGGCGGCAGGACGGCGAGACCCTCTACGAGTTGGCCTACGCCACGGTGCAGAAGGACCGCCTGGGCGACTTCCGGCTGCAGGCCGGCTTCGGCTACCAGGACAAGGACGGCCTGCGCCAGACGGTGGTGGGCGAGGCCACCTGGCTGCTCGATGAGCGGCGTTCGCTGACCCTGCAGGCCGAGCACCAGCACGTGCGCCTGCCCGGCGGCCCGGGCATCGACCGGGGCGCCTACGACGAGGACTGGTTCAAGCTGGAGCTCGAGACGGCGCCGGCCTGGTCGTTCGCGGCCATCCTCGAGGTGAACAACAAGTACGCCGATCAGATGGCCCCGGACGAGCAGGAGGGCCCCTTCCCGGCCGGCCAGGTCAGCTACACCCTGCGCCGCGGCGGCAACCTGAATGTCTGGTTCGGCAAGCGCCAGGCCGGCTACCTGTGCGCGGGCGGCGTCTGCAAGTACGAGCCCGCCTTCGACGGCGTGGAGTTCTTCGGGGTCTTCCGCTACTGAAGCGCCGCGGATCCGGGCTTGCGGTCCCGGCCGCGAGCGTTCACAATCGGCCGATCGGTTCCGTACCGGGAACAGGAGGTATGACCATGCGGAAACGAATCCCGACGATGGTTCTGGTGCTGGCGTTCGCCGTCGGCGTGCTGGTGCTGGCGGGTTGTGGCGACAAGCCGGCCGAACAGGCCGAGCAGGCCGTCCCGGCGACGCAGTCCACCGGGACGGCCGCCGAGCATCCGACCGCGCAACCGGCCGAGCATCCGGGCTCACCCGCCGCGGATCAGGCGGTCGCGACCCACGACTGCGCCGGCGGCTGCGGCATGACCGCGGTGCCGGAGGACCAGCTCACCCTGGTCGACGGCAAGTGGTACTGCGCGGGCTGCGTCGCCAAAGCCAAGGAGCACGAGGGGCACGACCACGGCTAGGCCACCCTTCGGCACCGCCGCAACGGGGGCCGCCACGGACGTGGCGGCCCTTCGCGTTGCCCCTGGGCTGCCGCGGGTCAGGGCGCGGGGATCTCGAGCCGGGTGAAGGCCTCGTTCAACTCGGCGACGAGCCCGGCGTCGGCGCCCTCCATGTAGTAGCGCAGCACGGCGTCGGTGCCGCTGGCCCGCAGCTCGAACCACTGGCCGGCGAACTCGATGAAGGTGCCGTCGCCGGCGTGGAAGATCCGCTCGATGGTGGGCAGCACCGCGCCCTCGGGCATCACCAGGACGAGGCGGCGGGTGGCGTCCCGCGGCGAGAGATCCTCCAGGGAGCGGAAAAAGGCCACGACGGCGTCCTTGCGCCGGTTGCCCGCGGCCCTGGCCGCCTCGCGCGCGGCTCCGGTCAGGGCCTCGTCGAACAGGGTGACGTCCCGCCGCTCGTAGAAGCGGTAGCGGGTGCCCCAGGCCTCGAGCTGCTCCAGGTAGAAGCCCGCGAAGCTGCCCCCGCCGCGGTGCAGGCGCGCGGCCAGGCACAGGCACATCACCCCCAGCTGCATGGCGTCCTTCTCCTTGGGCGCCAGGCTGGTGCGGGCACCGTTGCAGCTGCGCATGGGCTCGGCGGGGCCCATGGCGGCGCCTCCGCTCTCCTCGGCCATGATCAGCAGGCGCGGGCGCGGTCCGAACACGGTCTCGGTGCCCGTCACGTCCACGGCCCGGCAGGCCGGGCTGCCGGCGGCGATCTGCTGCTCCAGGGAGGTGACCAGGGCCGCGAAGTGCTTGAAGCCCACCGGCACCCGGAAGGTGGACAGCCCGGCGCCGGTGCGTTCGTTGGCCTTCAGGGCGATCTCGCCGATGGACATGCTGGTGGGCCAGGTGGTGGCCATGATCCAGTTGGCGCGGTCCAGTTCGCCCGATTCCTGCAGGGATGCCAGCTTGACCGCCGTCAGCATGAAATAGATCTGGTTGGGCTTGAAGAAGACCAGGCAACGGTCCTGGTCCAGGTGATCGACCTCCAGGCCGGCGGCGCGGGCGCGGCCGGCCAGGTGCGCCGGCGCGGTGGTCACCATGTTGAAGCGGTCGCCGTCCGGATCCCAGATGAAGAAGACGTGGCAGGCGCCTTCCTTCAGCAGCTCCTGGGCGCCCACGTGCTTGTAGACCTGCCATTTGCCCGGGTCCACGCCGTGGTTGACGCCGTCCACGACGCCGATGCCGTGGTAGTTGCTGTCCTCCTGCTCGTGGGTGAAGAAGACCGGCCCGCGGTCGTCCATGCCGATGCCCAGCCGCGCGAAGACGTCGCGGCCGGCCGCACCCATGCTGCCACCCTCGGTGCTGAAGGCGGCCCGGAAGCCTTCGTGGGCCGCGGCGGGCACCTCCGCCAGCAGGTTGGCCGGGATCACCGTGCGCAGCACGTCCACGTAGGCGGCGGTCGGCTCGAAGTCCCGCAGGATGCGCGGGTCGTCGGCGCCGGCCAGGCGGATCTCCAGTCCCGGGCCCAGGGCCTCGGCCACCAGCGCCCGCACCCGGTCGGCGATGGCGCCGGCCTGTTCCAGCAGCTGCCCCCCCGAGGCGTCCATGGGCTTCCAGCCGCCCTTGTAGCTCTGGCTGTGGCTGGCGGTGAAGTTCTCGCCGCCGTCCAGTTCCTCGCAGAAGACCCCGAAGCTGGAAAGCCAGATGGGCGTGGTGCGCCGGCCCGCCGGCCGCAGGTGCACCTGCAGGCCGTGGGCCGCGTAGAGCCTGGCCGCCAGGTCGATCAGCTCCTGGGTGTGGGGCCGCACCTCCCCGCCCACGTGCAGGCTGCTCAGCCCCTGCTCGACCGCCAGGCGCGCCCGCGCCTCCAGCAGCACCGCCACCGTCAGGCCGTTGAACGGCACCTGCAGGTCGAACAGGTCGTCGGGGTTGAGCAGGTCGCGGTAGCCCGCGGTGCCGAGCGCGAACTGGGCGGCCCAGCGCTCCAGCTTGGCGGCCGTGGCCAGCGCGGCATCGATCACGAACGACTCGGCACGGGTGGCAAACGGCGTGAACAGGCGGCGGGAGGGGGTCATGGCTCGGGCTCCGGTTCGGGACGGGCAAGGTGTGGCCTCGAGGCAGGATAGGCCACGGTCCGGAGCTTGGCAACGGCCAGGAGCCTGGCTGATCCGCACCTGGTCCGCAACACCCGATCCGCAACTGCGAGCGCCTGGGTAACCTGGATCTCCTGCCGGGACAGTCGGCTAGCCGGTTGCCGGCACCTTCGCGATCCAGTGGATAGGCATCATAGGGGCTTGGCGTCCGCCCCCCGCCTCACCGCATGGTCTGTGACCAACCCGCCGCTGGTTGTACCCACCACCCCTGCTCCCGGCAAACCGCTACATTGGTCGATGGACGCTACACAGCAGCCGCGGGCACTCGTAGATGCGCACCAGCAGCCAGAACTGGGCGCCGGACTGGGCTTTGCGGAGGGACAGGGGGTGCTGTCGCTGGTGATCCCGTTGCGGCATCAGAGGAAGCGGAAGCCGGTGGCGCGGGAGTAGCTCAGGACCATCATGTCCGGCTTCCCCCAGGGGGACCTATTTCTTAACCATTTGTGCTGGTTCTCGTTAAGGGCGCTTCGCCGGCGGTTGCCGGTAATCCCACGGTTGCCGTATGATACCGACGCTCCCCCACCTGCCACCGACCCGAAAGGACATCATGGCCAGCAAGATCGTGAAATTCGGCGAAGACGTCGAAGGCTTCACCATCCCGGTGTTGAACGAGCGCGAGATCCGCGCCGGCGCGGGCATCCTCTTCCTGTTGATGTTCGTCACCATCATGATCGTGGTGATGAAGGGCAACTTCACGCCGCTCAAGTACGCTGTGCTCATCTTCCTGACCGACATCCTGATCCGCGTGCTGATCAGCCCGCGCTTCGCGCCGTCGCTGATCCCGGGCCGCCTGATCGTGCGCAACCAGGTGCCCGAGTACGTGGGCGCCCAGCAGAAGAAGTTCGCCTGGATCATCGGCATCGTGCTGGCGGTGATCATGTTCGCCCTGCAGGTGGTGGCCAACGCCTACAGCCCCATCACGGGGCTCATCTGCCTGATCTGCCTGGTGTTCCTGTTCTTCGAGACGGCCTTCGGCATCTGCATCGGCTGCAAAGTGTACAACCTGGTCTACAGGCAGAAGGCCCAGCACTGCCCCGGCGAGGTGTGCGAGCCCAAGGCGCGGCAGGCCATCCAGAAGACGTCGCCGGGCCAGCTGCTGATCGTCCTGGGCTTCGCGGCCTACATCGTGGCGACGGTCGTGCTGTTCAACGACGAGTTCCGCAAGGAGCCCTTCGACCTGTTCGGGCTCGACGGCGGGGCCCACACCGAGTAGGCCCCGCAGCGGTGCCGGTCACCGCACCTGCAGGATCTTCTGGGTCTGCCGCTGCCCGGCCACGTTCAGCTCGTAGAAGCAGATGCCGCTGGCCACCTGGCGGCCGGCCGCCGGCGGCGCTGGCCTGGCCCGAGTCGCCGTTCCGCATCGAGGGTTCGGTGCTGCTGCGCGCCGCCGATCCGGAGCGGGACCGCCTGACCCGCGCACACGGCTGAGCGGACCCGGGCCGCCGGTCCGCCCTACCGCGGCGCGCCCAGTTTCTCGCGCACGGCGCGGGCCTCGTCAGCCAGCCCCAGCTGCTCCAGGCACGTGAGGTAGCCCGCCAGGATGCGCCGGTTGTCCGGTTCGAGGGCGAGCACCGTCTCAAACTCGCGGCGCCCGCGCTCGTACTCGCCCAGCTGGGCGTACAGGGTCCCTAGGTTCGCGTGGGACGGCACGTGGTCCGGGTGCTTGCGCACCGAGGCCTCGAAGGCGCGCACCGCGTCCGCGAGGCGGTTCTCGCGGATGGCGACGACTCCGGCCGTGTAGTCTCCCAGGCGATCCGCGCCCGCCTCGACCGCGGCGGGCACGTACAGGTACGCCACCGCGAGCAGGACGACGGTCGCGGCCACCGGCGCCAGGCGGCGGGGCGCGCCCCGGTCTCGGACCAGGTCCGCCAGGCGGAAGACGAAGTGCGCCGCGAAGACGGCCAGCAGCGGCGCCACCGGCACCCGGTAGCGCGCGGTGATGAAGAACGGCAGCAGGCTCGCCACCACGGCTGCGACCGCCAGCGCCGCCGGGCGGGACGCGGGCACGGTGCGCCAGGCGGACAGCATGCCGCCGACGCCCAGCGCCGCCAGCAGCCCGAACCCGACCCACCAGGCCTTCAGCCCGGCGCTGGCCGCCCGCGCCCAGGCGTAGTTCTCGATCTGGGGGATCTCGTAGTCGATGACGACCAGCAGCAGCTTCCTCCCCCACAGGGCGAGGGTCCGCCCGGGATTGGCGATATTCCAGTCCAGCCCCTGCCGCAACCAGAACCGCGAGGCCTGCGCCGGCGTCAGGTCCCGGCCCGCCAGCTGCCCGGCCCGCCGCACGCTGCCCCCGTCCTCGGGTGAACCCGGCTGGAAGAACTCCACACCTTCGATCTGGATGAAGGTCCCGTTGGCGTTGTCCCGGTTGCCGATGGCGTAGTTGATGCCGCCGTTGGTCGTCAAGGGCACGAAGCCGCCGCCGGCCCGCCAGTTGTGGATCGTCACCGGCAGGACCGCCACCAGCACGCCGCCGGCCAGCAGCGCCAGCCTGGCCAAGCCGCCCCGCGTCCGGGCCCCCGGGCGGCGCAGCAGGACGACTGCCACCGCCAGGACCAGCGCCAGCAGGTACGTGCCCCGGCCCGCCGCCAGCAGGCCCGCCAGCAGGCCCGCGGCGGCGAACAGCCACGCGCGACCGCCCCCGACCGCGCGCAGCAGCACCAGCACCAGCAGCGCCAGCAGCAGCGCCAGCAGCGGCGCCATCAGCACGTGGTTCTCCAGGAACAGCGCGTAGCCGTAGAGGTTGACCAGGGCCGCCGCCAGCAGCCCCGTCCGCCGGTCGAACAGCCTGCGGCCGATGAGGAAGACCACCACGGCGGTGGTGCAGCCCACAACGACGTTCAGCGCCACGGCCACGCCCGGCGCGGCGCCGACGACGCGGTAGACCAGGCTCAGGAACGCCGGGTAGAGCGGCCCCATGAAGAAGACGCCCGGGTGCGCCGTCCCCTGGGCCCAGGCGGCGGCCAGGCCGTGGTAGTAGGCCGAGTCCAACCCGGCCGCTCCCAGCAGGCTGTAGCCGCCGACCACCCGGGCGAAGACCAGGCGGTTCAGCAGGGAGACCGCGAACACGAAGGCCGCCCAGGCGGGCGTGCCGCCCGGCAGCCTGCGGGGCGTGGACAGGAACGATGCCATCGTCGGGTCCGTTTCTGCGAGGGGCCCGGGGCCGGTCGCCGCGCGCACGATCGGGCAAGGCCGCGGCGAGCCGGCGCCAAGATCTTCCTCGTCCGCGTCTTCAGCCGATTCCGGTGCGCAGCGAAGGAGAAACAACCGCCTCCTCGCCCCCACCACCC
>JACZKN010000540.1 GCA_014859985.1 Candidatus Krumholzibacteriia bacterium
CGGCGGCCCTGGCCCTGGGCCTGCGCGTCGGGCCGGGTTGACAGCCCCCGGGGGCCCTCCTACCATGGTCGCGCGGCCAGGAACGACGGCGCCCGCGGGGCGCCCCACACGAGCGATGGGCGGTTGGTCATGGCGAAGAAACTGGGCATGGAGGGATTCGCGCCTGGGGGGCGTCGGGTGCTGATGCGTGTGGACTTCAACGTGCCCCTGGACGCGGACCGCGGCATCACCGACGACACCCGCATCCGGGCGGCGCTGCCGACGCTGCAGCTCATCACCGGCGGCGGGGGCAGCGTGGTCCTGATGAGCCACCTGGGCCGGCCCAAGGGCAAGATCGATCCCGCCTGGTCCCTGCGCCCGGTTGCGGACCGCCTGGCCGAGCTCGTGGACGCGCCGGTGCGCTTCGCCACCGACACCGTGGGCCCGGACGCCGCCGCCAAGGCGGCAGCCCTGAAGCCGGGGGAGATCCTGCTGCTGGAGAACCTGCGCTTCAACCCGGGCGAAACCGCCGACGACGACGCCTTCGCCCGCGCCCTGGCGGCCATCGGCGACGTGTACGTCAACGACGCCTTCGGCACCGCCCACCGGGCCCACGCCTCCACCGTCGGTGTCACCCGCCATGTGAAGGAGGCCCGCGCCGGCCTGCTCATGCACAGGGAGCTGGAGAACCTCGGCGCCCTGCTGACGGACCCGGCGCGGCCCTTCGTCGCGGTGCTGGGCGGCGCCAAGGTGGCCGGCAAGGTGGAGGTCATCACCAGCCTCCTGGACCGGGTCGACACCCTGCTCCTGGGCGGCGGCATGATCTTCACGTTCTTCAAGGTGCTGGGGCTGGGGATCGGCAAGAGCCTGCTGGACACCGACAGCATCGAGGTCGTCCGCGGGATCCAGGCCCAGGCCAAGGGCAGCCGGGCGAAACTGGTCCTGCCGGAGGACGTGGTGGTCGCCGACCAGTTCGCCGACAACGCCGCCCGCCGGACGGTGCTGGCCACCGACATCCCGGACCAGTGGCTGGGGCTGGACATCGGGCCGCGGACGGTGGCCCGCTACCGGGAGATCATCGGCGGCGCCCGCGCCGTCTTCTGGAACGGGCCCATGGGGGTGTTCGAGCTGCCCGCGTTCGCGGCGGGCACCCGGGCCGTGGGGGAGGCGGTGGCCGAGGCCACCGACCGGGGCGCCCTGAGCGTGGTCGGGGGCGGCGACTCGGTGGCGGCGGTCAGCCAGCTGGGCCTGGCCGACCGCATCAGCCACATCTCCACCGGCGGCGGGGCTTCCCTGGAGTTCATGGCCGGCCTCGAACTGCCGGGCGTGGCGGCCCTTACGGACGCCTGAGCCCGCCGCCCCGGGCGGATTGACAGCCGGCCGGTCGGGTGTTAGATTTTTCCTCCCTCACCGGTCCGGCCCCGCCGGACCGGTGATCCGTGTGACCGAAGACGCCCGCGGGAGTTGGACCCATGCTGCATACCCTGTTGATCATCATCCATATCCTGGTCTGCCTCGTGCTCAGCGCGGTGGTCCTGCTGCAGTCCAGCAAGGGCGGCGGCCTGGCCGGCGCCTTCGGCGGCGGGGGCGGCGCGCCCCAGCAGCTGCTCGGCTCCCGGGGCATCACCACGCTCCTGCACAAGCTGACCGTCTACCTCGCGGTCGCGTTCTTCGTCACCAGCTTCATGCTGTTCATCACCGACACGTCGGGCCGGCCCGCCGCCCCGGGCGGCGTGATCGGCGAGGCCGCGCGCGAGGGACAGATCAACGTGCCGCTGCAGCAGACTCCCGCGGACCTGGACCTGCCCGCCGAGACGCCCGCGCAGACGCCGGCGCCCGCGCAGGACGAGGGCGGAGGCGGCCGGTAGACGCGGGCCCGGGTGGTGAAATTGGTAGACACGCTATCTTGAGGGGGTAGTGGCCACAAGCCGTGCGGGTTCGAATCCCGCCCCGGGCACCACGAAAAAAAAAGGGGTCCCGTCGCAAGACGGGCCCTTTTTTTGTTGACACATTTTTCCAGCGGTCGAAATAATGTCGTTGCTTCCGCTGGCAGCCTGACGCCAAACGAGGCGAAAGCAACGTCCGTGACAGGAGGTCTTGCTCGATGGTCCCAAGGGTGCGGGAATCGGGCGGACGCAGGAACTCTCAACAAGCGAGGTCCGGTATGGAGGAGAGGAAAGTCTTGACGGCGGCTGCTACCGCCAAGAAGACGACCAAGAAGAAGGCGACGAAGAAGAAGGTCGCCAAGAAGGCTGCCAAGAAGAAGGTCGCCAAGAAGAAGGTCGCGAAGAAGGCCGCCAAGAAGAAGGTGGCCAAGAAGGCCGGCAAGAAGAAGGTCGCCAAGAAGAAGGTGGCCAAGAAGGCGACCAAGAAGGCCGTGAAGAAGACCGCGGCCAAGAAGAAGTAGCTGCGGGCCCTCACGGGGGACCGTGGCCACGAGAAAACCGCCGGGGTTGCGACCCCGGCGGTTTTCGTATGTCCGCTGCCGGCGCGGCGCCGGGGCGGGCAGGGGGGCTCAGCGCTCCCGGCTGGCGTCCCGCCGGGCGCGGACATCCTCGGGCAGGACGTCGATGAACCAGCCGAGGCCGAGGCTGAAGGTCGCGTAGTTGAGCATGTTGGAGTAGCCCAGCTCCTCCACCTTGAACGAGAAGTTCGTCACGTCCGCCTGCCCGACCAGGCTCAGGCGGTCGCCGAAGGCCTTGGTCAGGGCGAAGCTGCCCTCCAGGTAGAGGGAGGTCTTGTCCTCGAGCCGGCTGAAACGGTTGATGATCCCGCCCAGCCCGAAGCCCAGGCGCGGCACGATGCCCCAGAACTCCGCCGGCAGGGCGTCGTAGCTCAGGGCCAGGCCCCCCTTGTACATCACGAACCCGGCGTCCTCGTCCAGCTGGTAGCGCACGTTCTTGACGCGCTTCTGGGTCGGGTTGTCCTCGCCCATGTAGACCATGGACGTGACGGCCTTGCCCGTGGCGTAGGTCCCCGCGAGGTCCAGGTGGAAATGATCGGAGATGTAGATGCCGACGCGGCCGCCGAAGGCCGGGCCCGACCGGATCTCCTTCAGGGGGGCGTCGTACAGCCGCTTCCCGTCGGGCTGGATGGCCCGGGACTCCAGCAGGGGGCGGCCGTCGTAGCCGAGCACCTCGCCGGCGCCGAGGATGTTGCCGATGCCCGCGGTGATCACCGTCTTGGGGCCGACCTCGTCGAGCTCCAGGAAGGTGGCGCCCGAGAAGTTGCCGCCGAAGACGGTCAGCGAATAGGCCTTGACGGTGTAGTCGTCGTATTCGCGGTTGTCCACGGCCGCGGCCGCGGCCTCGGGAACGGCGGTGCTGTCGACCGGGGTCGGCGCCACCGCGTCCTGGGCGTAGGCCGCCGCGCCGCCGAGCAACGGGAGCAGGACCGCGATCAGGGACAGGGCTGGGTTGAACTTCATCGAATCCACCTCGGCCGGTCGCGGCTCCGCTGGGGCCGCGACTGGCGCCTGACGGCTGGCTATGTCGTGGGGCGGCAACGGGTCGGGGACGGCCGGGAGGGCCGCATCCGGGACCCGGATAACATTAACGAGCGGCCTCCGGGGTGTCCAGAACTTTCCCCGGAGCGATTCGCCGGCGGCTCTGTTGACACGCAAAAGACGGGAGATTAAGATTGCCGTTCGTCCCGAATTGCGGCCGGCGGGGCGTCACCGGCGATTCCCGGCGGCCGCTTCCCTCCGCGTTTCCGGCCTCCTGCCGCCGGCCCCCCAGGCGGCAGGTCTTCGCTGCGCCCCGGGCGGAGCGCCGGCACCGGAACCGCTGTCCCCGGCCCCTTCGAACAGGGAGGAAGACCGTTGAAGACCTACCCCATGGACAAGATCCGCAACGTGGCCCTGGTCGCCCCCCACGGCGTGGGCAAGACCAGCCTGGCCGACGCCATGCTCCACGTCACGGGCAAGGTCGGGCGGCGCGGAAACGTCGACGACGGCACCTCGGTCTTCGACTACCTGGACGAGGAGATCGCCCGCAAGCAGACCATCAGCGCCAGCCTGGCCTGGACGGAGTTCGACGGGGTCAAGATCAACATCATCGACACCCCCGGCGTGGACGACTTCCGGGGCGACATGCACGCCGCCCTGCGCGTGGTCGAAGGCGTCCTGTTCGTGGTCAAGGGCGACGGCGGGTTCGAGGTGGCGGCCGAGAACCTCTGGAACCACCTGCGCACCACCCGCCTCTCCACCTTCATCGTCATCAACCGCATGAACAAGGAGCACGCCGACTTCCAGTCCGTCCTGGCCGGCCTCAGCGACCGGATCGCCGGCGTCGCCCCCTGCCAGCTGCCCATCGGCGAGGGCGAGGGCTTCAAGGGCGTGGTGGACCTGATCCACCTGAAGGCCTACGAGTTCGACGGTGACAAGGCCGTCGAGGTCCCCATCCCCGCCGGCATGGCCGACCAGGTGGAGACGGCCCGCGAGCAGCTGATCGACGCCGCCGCCAGCGCCGACGACGCCCTGACCGAGAAGTACCTCGAGGAGCTGACCCTCGCGGAGGCCGACCTGATCGCCGGCCTGAAGAAGGGCACCGCCGAGGGCACGGTCTACCCCGTGTTCCTGACCGCCGCGGACACCGGGGTGGGGGTGAACGCCTTGTTGCGCGCGGTGGTGGACATGATCCCGACCTCGTACCGCCGGGCCCGTTCGGAGATGACCGGCGTCAAGGCCGGCACCGGGACCCCCGTCGCCTTCGTCCCGGCGGCCGACGGCCCGGCCGTGGCCTTCGCGTTCAAGCGCCAATACGAGGCCCAGGGCGGCGACGTCACCTGGTTGCGCCTCTTCAGCGGTTCCCTGTCCTCCGGCGACACGGTGGAGTGCAGCGACGGCCGCACCAGCGAGCGCATGGGCCAGATGAGCGTGGCTTTGGGCAGGCAGAAGGAGAAGATCGACAAGGCGACCGCCGGCGACATCGTGGTGGCGGCGAAGCTGAAGAACACCCATACCGGGATGACCCTTTGCTCGGGCATCGACATCGCCCTGCCGCCGATCCGCTACCCGGTGCCCACCAGCGCCGACGCCATCCGCCCGGTGACCAGCGGCGACGAGGACAAGATGTCCGCCGGCCTGACCAAGATCCACGAGGAGGACCCCACCTTCGAGCTGCGGCACCAGGGCAACCTGAGCCAGACGCTGCTGGTGACCCAGGGCGAGATGCACACCGGCTACATCCTGGACAAGCTGAAGCGCCAGACCGGCGTCGAGGTGGAACGCGCCCGGCCGCGCATCGCCTTCAAGGAGACCATCCGCGGCACCGCCGAGAAGCAGGGGCGCCACAAGAAGCAGACCGGCGGCCGCGGCCAGTTCGGCGACGTGCACCTGCGCATCGAGCCCCTGCCCCGGGGCACGGGTTTCGAGTTCGCCGACGAGATCGTCGGGGGCGTCGTGCCCAACAAGTTCATCCCGGCGGTGGAGAAGGGGTGCCGCGAGACCCTGCTGCAGGGGCTGGTCGCCGGCTACGAGATGGTCGACGTCCGCTGCGCCCTGTTCTTCGGCTCGTACCACAACGTCGACTCGAGCGAGGCCGCTTTCAAGGCCGCGGCGCGCATCGCCCTGAAGAAGGCCATGGAGGAGGACTCCGCCAAGCTGCGGCCGGTGATCCTCGAGCCGGTCATGAAGGTGCGGATCGTCGTGCCCCAGGCCTACATGGGCGACGTGATGGGCGACATCTCCACCCGGCGCGGCGCCATCCAGGGCAGCGAGGCCGACGGGCCGTACCAGGTGGTGACCGCCAACGTCCCGGAGGACGAGCTGTACCAGTACGCCACCAGCTTGCGCTCCTTCACCCAGGGCACGGGCACCTTCACCATGGAATTCTCCCACTACGCCGAGGTCCCGGGCGACGTCCAGGCGCGGCTGGTTGACGACTACAGGAAGCACCGCACCGAGGACGAGTAGGAGGGCCGACGATGTCCGGTCATTCCAAATGGGCGAACATCAAGCACCGCAAGGGCGCCCAGGACGCCAAGCGGGCGAAGGTGTTCGCACGCCTGATCCGCGAGCTGACCATCGCCGCGCGCCACGGCGGCGGCGACCCCGCCGCCAACCCCCGCCTGCGGGCGGCGGTGTCCGGCGCCCGCGCCAACAACGTGCCCAACGACACCGTCGAGAAGGCGATCAAGCGGGGCACCGGCGAGATCGAGGGCACGATCATCGAGGAGATCGCCTACGAGGGCTACGGGCCCGGCGGCGTCGCGGTGATCGTCGAGTGCGCCACCGACAACAAGAACCGCACCACCGCCGAGGTCCGCCACGTCTTCACCAAGTACAACGGCAACCTGGGCGCCAACGGCTGCGTGTCGTTCATCTTCGACCGCAAGGGGCAGATCCGGCTGGAGGGCGGCCCGGCGGACCTGGACCGGGTGATGGAGGCCGCGATCGAGGCCGGCGCCGAGGACGTGGAGGCCGACGACGGGGGCATCACCGTGACCACGGCCATGGGCGACCTGCACGCCGTCGGCGAGGCCCTGCGTGCGGCCGGCCTGGAGGTGGCCGAGGCCGAGCTGGCCATGGTGCCTACCACCTACGTGAAGGTCGCCGAAAGCGAGGCCCTGGGCCTGATGAAGATGCTCACCCACATGGACGACCTGGACGACGTCACCCGGGTCTCGGCCAACTTCGACATCGACGAGGCGCTGATGGCCCGGATCGAGGAGAAGCTCTGAGCGCGGCGGGCGCACCATGATCGTCCTGGGAGTGGATCCCGGATCCCACGCGACCGGCTACGGGGTGATCGCCACCGGGCCGGTCGCGCGCATGCTGGGCGGGGGCGTGATCCGCGCCGGGCGGGACCTGCCCCTGGCCGCGCGCCTGCTGCACATCCACCAGGCCCTCGGCGCGGTCATCGCCGAGCACCGGCCCGACGCCATGGCGGTGGAGGACCTCTTCAACGCCCGCAACCCGCGCAGCTCGCTCATCCTGGGCCACGCCCGCGGCGCCATCCTGCTGGCCGGCGCCCAGGCGGGCCTGACGGTGGCCGAGTACGCGCCCCGGGAGATCAAGCTGGCCCTGACCGGCAACGGCGCCGCCGCCAAGGAGCAGGTCCGCTTCATGGTGATGCGGCTGCTGGGCCTGCGGGCCGAGCCGCCCCTGGACCAGAGCGACGCCCTGGCCG
>JACZKN010000541.1 GCA_014859985.1 Candidatus Krumholzibacteriia bacterium
GGCGGGACCTTTCGGCAGGGGAAATGCGACGGAACGGGGCGAGGGTACCCCGGACGGCGGCGGTCACGCAAGGGGAGGGGAGGATGGAGCGGGCTACGAGGTTCGAACTCGCGACCCTCAGCTTGGGAAGCTGATGCTCTACCAACTGAGCTAAGCCCGCTCCGGACCGCCTAATCTAACCGGGCCAGCGCCCGCTGTCAACCGCGCCAGGCCACCGCACCCCCTTGCCCCGCCGCCGCTTGCGCCCCCGCCACCGGTGTGCTTGACTGTGCCCATGATCGCGCTCATCCGACCCTTCCCGGCTCCCCTGGACCGCCTGCACGATTGGCGGCCCGGCGACCATGTCACCCACCTGGACGGCCGCCCCGTCGAGGACATCCTCGACCTCTACTACTACACCCCCGAGGACCGGCGCCTGGCCCTGACCATCCGGCGCGGCGACGGGGCCGAGGCGAACGTGCGCCTGGACCCCGCGGACATCGACGCGGTCACCGCCTGCTTCGCGCCGCTTGAGTTCAAGACCTGCGCCTGCGACTGCGTCTTCTGCTTCATCGACCAGAACCCGGCCGGGATGCGCGACCAGGTGTATGTGAAGGACGAGGACTACCGCTTCAGCTTCCTCTACGGCAACTACATCACCCTGACCAGCCTGGGCAAGCGGGGCCTGCAGCGCATCAAGGAGCAGCGCATGTCGCCGCTCTACGTCTCGGTGCACGCCACCGACATCGACGTGCGCACCCGCATGCTGGGCATCAAGCGGCGCATGGACGTCGTCGCGATGCTGCGGGACCTGGCCGAGGCGGGCATCGAGATCCACACCCAGGTGGTGCTGTGCCCCGGCTGGAACGACGGCGCTATCCTCGAGCAGACCTTCCGCGAGCTGCTGGAACTGGGCACGCCGCTCGAGGAGGACGACGCGCCGTTCAGGGCCGTCACCGACCGCGGCTTCGGCTACGACCGGCTGGACGATGACGAGGAGCAGGATGAACCGGCACCCGTCGCCGCGCCCGCCGGCCCGGGGGGCGTGCGCTCCTTGGCCATCGTCCCGGTGGGGCTGTCGGCCCACCGCAAGGGCCTGACCCGGCTCGACCCGGTCACGCCCGAGGTCGCCGCCCTGGCCATCGACCAGGTGGCCGGCTGGCAGGAGGAGGCCCGGGCCCGCCTGGGCTACTCCTTCGTCTACCTGAGCGACGAGTTCTACCTGATGGCCGGCCGGCCGTTTCCGCCGACCGTCACCTACGACGGCTTCTGGCAGGTGGACAACGCCATCGGCCTGACCCCGCGCCTGCGCGACACCTGGGCCGAGGAGCTCGGCTGGGCCGTCGCCGACGGCGGTCCGCCCCGCTCGGCCCTGACGGTGCTGACGGGCGAGCTGGCGGCCCGGGCCTGGCGCCGGGAATTCACCCCGGTCCTGGAGGCGTCCGGCGCCCCGCCGGTGGAGGTGGTCGGCGTCGCCAACGGCTTCTACGGCCACACCGTGACCGTGGCCGGCCTGCTCGCGGGCGCGGACCTGCGGCGGGCCCTGCTCGAACTGCCGCCCGGGCCCCGCCGCCGGGTGGTGCTGTCGCCGCGGGTCTTCAACGCAGACGACCTTACCCTCGACGGGATGACCCTGGAAGAGGTCACCGCCGGCTCTCCGCACGAGGTCCTGGTGGGCGAGGAGGACGGCTTTGTTGATTTCTGGGTGCGGCTGGGCTAGTTTCGCGGGGGAGCGGGCGCCCTTCGCGGCCGTTCCCCGTCGTCTTTGACGCGCCGCCCGCCGCGGCCCCGAGGTTCCCGTGTCCCTGCGCACCGTCGCCATCGTCGGCCGCCCCAACGTGGGCAAGTCGACCCTCTTCAACCGCATCCTGGGGGAGCGGCGTTCGGTGGTGCACGAGACCGCGGGCGTGACCCGCGACCGCGTCACCGAGACCACCGACTGGGCGGGGCACCCGTTCATCCTGCTGGACACCGGCGGCATCATCCCCTTCGGCGAATCGGTCGGCGAGTTCGACGCCGTCGTCACCGAGATCGCCCGCCTGGCCATCAAGGACGCCGACGTGGTCGTCCTGATGGTCGACGCCAAGGTGGGGCCCATGGCCTGGGACGAGGCCATCGCCCGCGACCTCAGGCGCGAGAACCGGGCCGTGGTGCTGGCGGTCAACAAGGTGGAGCGGGACAGCGACCGGGCCCAGGTCCACGACTTCCACGCCCTGGGCCTGGGCGAGCCCCACGCCATCAGCGCCCTGCACGGCCACGGGGTGGGCGACCTGCTGGACGAGGTGGTCAAGGGCTTCCCCCAGCACGAGGTCGAGCTGCCCTGCGACTGCCGCGTCGCCATCCTGGGCCGCCCCAACGTGGGCAAGTCGTCCCTGCTGAACCTGCTGGTGGGCCGCAGCGAGGCCCTGGTCAGCGAGGTGCCGGGCACCACCCGCGACTCCATCCACACCGACCTGAAGTGGCACGGCCGCACCCTGCGCCTGATCGACACCGCGGGCCTCAGGCGCAAGTCGAAGGTCTCCGAGGCCATCGAGGTCTTCAGCAACATGCGCACCCTGCGCTCTTTGGAGCAGTGCGACGTGGCGGTGTTCATCATCGACGCCTCCGTGGGGCCGGTGGCGCAGGACTCCAAGATCGCCGGGCTGATCCACGACGGGGGCAAGGGCGTGGTGGTCGTCCTGAACAAGTGGGACCTGGTGCCGGACAAGGGCGCCAACACCCACCTGAAGCACTGGGAGGCGTTCTGCCGCGAGGTGCCGTTTTTGACCTACGCGCCCTGGTTCACCGCCAGCGCGGAGACCCGGCAGCGCACCGGCAAGATCCTCGAGTCGGTGTGGGAGGTGCACGAGCAGCGCAAGCTGCGCATCGGCACGTCCCAGCTCAACGCCTTCCTCGAGAGGGTGATCGCCTACCAGGGCCCGCGCACCCACGCCGGCGGCGTGGGCAAGATCTACTTCGGCACCCAGATCGAGCAGGAGCCGCCCACCTTCATGCTCTCGGTGAACGAACCGCGCTTCTTCGCGCGGGAATACCTGCGTTTCCTGAACAACCAGTTGCGCAAGGAATTCGGCTTTACCGGCACCCGGATATTTGTGAAACTGAAGAAACACTAGGCGCCCCGGCTTCAACCGGAACGGGAATCCATGCTGCTGATCCTCTTCCTGCTCATCGCTTTCGCCCTCGGCTCGGTCCCCTTCAGCTTCATCATCGGCAAGCGGGTGCGGGGGATCGACCTCCGCGAGCACGGCAGCGGCAACCTGGGAGCCACCAACGTCTTCCGGACCCTCGGGACCGGCTGGGGCAGCCTCTGCCTGTTCCTGGACATGGCCAAGGGAGCGGCCGCCGTGCTGCTGATGACCCTGCTGGTGGCCAGCTGGCCCCACGGCGAGCCCACCCCGTTCCACATTCCCGCCGACCTTTTCCGCATCTTCGCGGGCTTTTTGGCCGCCGTGGGCCACACCTTCAGCCCCTTCGTCCGCTTCCACGGGGGCAAAGGCGTCGCCACCACCGCGGGGGCCTTCGCGGTGCTGGCGCCCTACGCCACCATCGTGGCGGTGGTGGTGTTCGTGGCGGTGTTCCTGACCACGCGCATCGTCTCGTTGGGCAGCATCGCCGCCGCCAGCGTCCTGCCCTTGGCGGTGGCCTTCTTCGAGGTGCTGTCGGACGAGGTCTCTTCCACCATCATCGTCTTCGTGGCCCTGGCCTGCGGCTGGGTCATCTTCAAGCATCGGGGCAACATCGCCCGCATCCGGGCCGGCACCGAGGCCAAGGTGGGGGACAACGGCAAAGGTCGGACATGAAGGCGGCCATCCTCGGCACCGGCGCCTGGGCGTCGGCCTTCGGCCGGCACCTGTGCCACAAGTGGGAGCGCGTCGTGCTCTGGGGCGTCAAGCCCGAGCAGGTCGACAGCATCAACCAGACCGGCACCAACCCCGCCTTCCTGCCCGGCATCCTGCTGCCGCCGAACCTGCGCGCCACCCTCGACCTGGACGATTGCCTGAGCCACGCCGACGTGGTCTTCAGCGTGGTGCCCAGCCAGGTAGTGCGCGAGGTGATGGCCAAGGTGGCCGCCAGCGAGGCCCTGCCCCGGGGCGTCCCCGTGATCAACCTGGCCAAGGGTTTCGAGGTCAAGACCCTCGAGCGCCTGTCCCAGGTGATCGACGAGGAACTGGCCCGGTCCGGGCGCCGCGCCGAACACCCCGTCGGGGTCCTGCTCGGCCCCAGCCACGCCGAGGAGGTGGCCCTCGAACTGCCGACCGCGGTGGTGCTGTCGGGCCAACCCGGAGGCGACTGGAGCCATTGGCAGACCTGGATCTCCGGACCGTTCTTCAGGGTCTACACCAATGCCGACATGACCGGCGTGGAAATCGCCACCGGTTTCAAGAACATCATCGCCCTGGCCGTGGGCATGGCCGACGGCCTGGGCACCGGCGACAACACCCGCGGCACCATCATGACGCGCGGCATGGTGGAGCTGTCCCGCCTGGGCTGCGCCCTGGGCGGGCGGCCGGAGACCTTCAGCGGCCTGGCCGGATTCGGCGACATGATCACCACCTGCATCAGCCGCCACAGCCGCAACCGCAATTTCGGCCAGGCGGTGACCGAGGGCACGGAGGGTCCCCAGAAGCTGCTCGAACGCCAGGTCCAGGTGGTGGAGGGGGTCTACATGACCCAGGCCGCCTTGAAGTTGAGTGAGAAACACGGCATTGAACTTCCTATTACCAAACAGGTTCATGATGTGCTATTCTCCGGGAAACCGCCGCGGCAGGCCATGCGCGAACTGATGGAGCGCCAGCTGCGGCCTGAGCTGGAATAGGGCCGCGGGGGAAGTTCCGCCGCTGGGGGGCGACGGAGGTCCCGGGATCGCCGGAGGGTCACCATGGAGTATCCCAGCAAGCTCTACTACTCGATCAGCGAGGTCGCCGAGATCACCGGCGTCAAGGCCCACGTGCTGCGCTACTGGGAGTCCGAGTTCCCCACCCTCAGCCCCAAGAAGACCCGCGCCGGCGCCCGCCGCTACCGGCAGAAGGACATCCAGGAGATCGAGGCCATCAAGAGCCTCCTCTACAACCAGGGCTTCAAGATCGCCGGGGCCCGCAAGCAGCGGCGCGAGGCCCGCAAGGCGGAAGCGGACCAGCCCGCGCCGGCGGCACCCCAGCTGGCCATGGGCTTCGACCGCATGGACAACGCCGAACGCCTGGCCCACGTGCGCAGGGAACTGCAGGAGGTCCTGGGCCTGATCCAGGCGCTGCGCCTTGCTGCCCCGGCCGTGGCCAAGCCGAAGGCGAAGAAGGCCGAAGGCTGAGCGCGGCCGGAACTTCCGGCGGCAATTGCGCCTTGTGGCCCCGGGGGCGGGGTATTACATTGTGGCCCCGCAGCACCCCTGCCGGCACCGGTGCAAGCCGGCGGCCGGCGCTGCATCCGGTCGGGACGTGGCGCAGCCCGGTAGCGCACTTGCATGGGGGGCAAGGGGTCGCGAGTTCAAATCTCGCCGTCCCGACCATCTAAAATGTTTCGAGGAGACGGGTTGTCCGGAGGGGCGGCTCGTTTTTTCTTTTCCGGCGACCGGCCGGGCCCACCGGGGGGCCCTCTCGGCGAGCATTGACAGTACACTCTCGAAATCCCTATCCTCATCCCATCTCGACCGCGCCCGCCGCTCGAGGACACGATCGCACCGGCGCCTGCGTTGCGCGGTGCCGGTCACGGTCATCACGCGCGATCCCGTTCTCGACGGGGTCGCCGTCAAGGGGGCATGGTCCATGAGAACGCCGTTGCGCGCGCGCATCCTGCGCCTGCCGCTGCCGCTGCTGCTGATCCTGGCCACCCTGCTTGCGACGGCGTGTTCGGACGACGCCTCCGCGCCCCTGCCCGTGGCCGACGACGCGGCTTGGGCGTGGGCCAATCCACGGCCGGCCGGCTACTCCCTGGCCGCGGTCGCCTTCGCCGACGATGCCGTCGGCCTGGCCGTCGGCCCGTTGGGCGTCATCTACCGGACCGCCGACGGCGGCGCCACCTGGTCGCTGGTGCCGAGCGGCGTGGGGGCCCAACTCAATGCGGTGGTGTGGCCGTCACCTGGCACCGCCGTCGCGGTCGGCTACCCCGGGACGATCCTCCGCAGCGAGGACGCCGGCCTCTCCTGGACCGTTGTGCCGACCTTCACCAACGGCAGGCTGCAATGCGTGGCTTTCGCGGATCCCCGGCACGGGATGATCCTCGGCAGCGAAGGGACGGTCCTGCGCACCGCCGACGGCGGCGTCACCTGGACGGGCACCGCGGGCCCACGCGGCCCCTTCGTCTCGGATCTGGCCTACCTGGACGCGCAGACCGCCATCGCGTTGACCGGCAGCCCCTTCCTGCTGCGGACGACGGACGCGGGGGCCACCTGGAACCTGGACTTGAGCCCGGCCGAGGGCATCGACTCGCCGGGCCTGCTCGCCGCGGCCTTCGCCGACCCGCTGACCGGCACCGTGGTCGGCACCGGCGGCGCGATCCTGCGCACCGCCGACGGCGGCGCCACCTGGACGGCCCAGGCCAGCGGCACGACCCGCGACCTGGATTTCGTCGCCTGCGCCGATGCGGCGAGCGCCGTCGCCGGCGGGCGGGAGGGGCCGCTCCTGCGCACCGACGACGGAGGCGTCACCTGGCACGAGGCCGACGCCGAGACCGACCAGCCGCTGCGGGGCGCCGCGCTGACCCCCGGCGGCACGGGCGTGATCATAGGGGCGAGCGGCACGCTGCTGTGCTCCACGGACCACGGGGCGACCTGGGTCGACCGGACGACCGGTCCGCGCATGAAACTCCACGACCTCGCCTTCACCGCCGGTGGGGTCGGGATCGCGGTCGGCGCCGGCGGCACGGTCCTGCGGACCACCGACGACGGGGTGACCTGGGCGGCCCGGACCAGCGGCACGACCGCGTACCTCGACGACGTCACCTTCATCGACGACCGGCAAGGTTTCATTGTGGGCATGGAGGGTGTCATCCTGGCCACCGCCGACGCCGGACTGACCTGGTCGCCGCGAGCCAGCGGCACCGACCTTTCCCTCGAGGCAGTCGCGTTCGCCAACGCCCTGGAGGGCTTCATCGTCGGCGAGGCCGGCGTCATCCTGCACAGCACCGACGGGGGCTCGACCTGGACGAACCAGGACAGCGGCAGCTCGGACTGGCTGGTGCGCGTCGAGCTTCTGGACGCCCAGCGCGCGTTCGCCATCGGCTTCAGCGGCGGTGGCATCCTGGTGACCACCGACGGCGGCCGTCATTGGCAGCCCCATCCCGACGCCACCCTGCCGCGGCTGCGCGGCATCGACTTCGTGGACGGCGACGTCGGACTGGCCGTCGGCTCGGAGGGCGCCATCGCGCGCACCGCCGACGGCGGGGCCACCTGGCGGCGGGTCGCCAGCGGCACGCTCGAGGACCTGGCCGACGTCGCCTTCCGCGACGCGGAATTCGGGGTCGCCGCCGGTCGGGCCGGTACCCTGCTGCACACCTGGGACGGAGGCCGCACCTGGCGGCTCGGCGCGGACATGCGTGCCCCGGGCATCTGGTCGGTCGCCTTCACGCCCGACGGCACCGCCTGCGCCGTCGGCGCGAACGGCGCCATCCTCCGCCGCGCCGGTCCCGGCCGGCGCTAGGCCGCTGG
>JACZKN010000542.1 GCA_014859985.1 Candidatus Krumholzibacteriia bacterium
GGGCAGGGCCGGGTGCCATACGGCGGCCCTGAGCGGACCGACCTGGACATGGTCTGGACCCTCGACGGCGCCGGCGTCGTCGCGGTGCTCTACCTGGGCCTCGCCGTGACCTTCGCCGCCGGCGGCGGCTGGGACTGATCGCCGGCCCCAAGGCGAAGGGGCCCCGGTCTGACGCGGGGCCCCCGCCTTGCCGGAGGTGTCGTCCGGTCTAGCTGCGCACCGACGCCCGCGCCGGCACCGCCCAACGCAGTTGGATCTTCTTCCAGCTCAGGGCCTGGTACAGGGCCGCCAGCCCCACCAGCACGTACACCGCGTTCATCAGGAAGGGCACCGCGCCCAGCAGGGTCGCCACCAGGTCGAACCTGAACGCTCCCCAAAGCCCCCAGTTCAGTCCGCCCACCACCAGCAGCACCGCCGCAATCACGTCGAAGGTCTTCATGGTATTCTCTCCCTTGCGCCCGGGTCACCCCGGATCAGTTCCCGTGCATGCCTGGAATCAGGCTCCCCATTAATATATAC
This sequence comes from Candidatus Krumholzibacteriia bacterium, assembly GCA_014859985.1. Taxonomy (GTDB): domain Bacteria; phylum Krumholzibacteriota; class Krumholzibacteriia; order LZORAL124-64-63; family LZORAL124-64-63; genus JACZKN01. The sequence goes on from JACZKN010000542.1 coordinate 520, forward strand.
AAACACAATACACTAAGCAAGTACATTTCGCTGAAACTTGCACTTCTGCTTATATAGCAACGTTATATCGAGTTTTTAATGTACATTTTGTGTATAGTTTATCTCTTCCATTGGAAGTGGGGGCGCAAACATCCCGCAGGCCCGCCCCCCAGGCGGGCCGAGGACGTTCCCGGCCCTCCCTCTGCCCCCCCAACTACTTCCAGTGGGAAGAGATGAACAATCCGGCGAGGTAAAGCCTCGATGGTCGAGAACATTGCACGGGCGTCGGTCTCGATGAGGTGGGAGGAGAGGTGTCGGCCGCTGGGGCTCGCCAAACGCCGCCGTGCAGTTTGACGCGTGGACATCCAGGCCAATATACTTGTCTATAGGCGCATTTCTCTCTGTCGCCCGCGCTCGCTTTGCTGCCCCTATGATACCGGTCCGCCGGCGGAATGGAGGTCGGCGGAATGATCAGAACCGTAGTGGTCAGTGTTACGTTGCTCGCCGTTTGCTGCGAATCCGCAGCGGCACATCCCGGATCGGAATATAACGAGGATAATCTATGGGCTACCGTCGCCAATGCTCATATCGCGGCGATCGGAGTCGTTGAGGATACCCGCTGGAGCGTGGACCCCGAATCCAACAGCGATCTCCTTGTCGTCGATTTGAAGCTCGAAGAAATCCTGTCCGGGCAACGGATGTCGAGGATTACTGTTGCGATAGGTGGTTTGCCGGGGACTTATAGCGCTACTGGAGTCGACCCGTCACGGCCAGAACAGATGCAAGCCGGCGATCGCTATGTGTTCCTTGTTCTGCGTCGGTGGTCGTGGGCGGAGCGTCGGTATCTTGACGATTACGTGGTGCCGTATCACGGTGTCTTATGCCTGGATGCAAGCGGGGAAATGGAGCCTTGTACTGCGGCGATCCGCTACACAATCGAAGACCCTCTAGGCACACTGCGAAGGTGCTTTGAGGACATGGCACCGGACGAACTTTTCGGGAAAGCCGATCTTGTCGTCGAGGTGAAGCGAATTGCCGACGCCAGGACAGGGCGCCTCCTTGACGATGAACAGACGCCAGCCAACTTAAGCTGTGATGTGCTGAGGGTGTTGAAGGGGCGCTCCGTTGGTGCGACGCTCCTGTTTTCGTCCCATTCCGGCGATTTCCGGTTTCCTCAGCTGCCCTTCGTTGGCCAAGACGACCTGGCGATCATCTTTCTGGAATACGACAAGGACGGAATCGCGCGGCTGATCGGCGGGAGTGCCGGGTACTATCGGAATCTCAGCGGCCGGTTGCTCGATCGGGCGGGACATCCGACACGATACGTGATTCGCGCGGGGGCGATCGTTGATGCGGGCGACGGGCACCGCGTTGACCGACAGGGAGACTGATGTATGAGCAAACAATTGCATTCTGCCACCACGGCAATGGTCTTAGCGACGTTTCTAATGGCTGGCTGTGGTGGTGATCCGGGAGCTCCCGATCGCGATTCGACCGCGGAGCAATGGCGCTGGCGCAATCCGCTTCCGCAGGGCAACCCGATGAATGGCGTCGTGGCGCTGAAAGGCGACCGTCTGGTCGCGGTCGGCGATGCGGGCACGATCATGGTGTCGCAGGACGCCGGGGGAAACTGGGTCTTGATGGATTCGGGCTGTAGCGTCCCCCTTTATGCTGTCGACATCTCGGAATCCGGTGTCGGCTATGCGGTTGGCGAAGACGGGACCATTGCGCGAACCACGAACGCCGGGCGATCGTGGCAATCCGAACGGGTGTATCCGGGCGCGGTGCTGTGGGGCGTGGTTGCTGCAGACGACAACACGGCGTATGCCGTGGGCACGCCCGGTTGCATCATGAAGACAAGCGACCGCGGGAGCTCGTGGTCGGATATCGGGCCGGACGCGGGCGCGGACTACTCGGACGTCGCCTGTATAGGCCGCAGTACGGTCGTGGTCGTCGGACGAGACGGCACGATACTCCTTTCGCAGGATGGCGGACGGCACTGGCGCCAGGTGGCATCTGCGACCGACAGGAACCTGCAGGCGGTGGGGTTCGCGGACGACCTGCGCGGGTATGCCGTAGGCTCGGACGGGATCGTCTTGCGGACGGATGACGGCGGCGAGAGTTGGGAGTCCGTGCCGACCGATGCGGTGGCGATGTTGGCGTCGGTGGCGGTCGTTTCACGTGAGGAACTGTACGCCGGGGCTGTGTGGGTGGTCTATCATTCGACGAACGGAGGCCGCTCGTGGGCGGAGGCCGCGCCGGGATTGCGGGGATCTGTCCTGGGTTTGTCGATCTCGGAGCGTGGTGGCGTCTATGCGTGCGCGTCGAGCATCGTCCGCAAGGACGCGCCAGCGTCGGGGTGGACGAGTGTATTCACCTGGACCGACGGCTGGCTGAACGACGTGAAGTACTCCGAGTCCGGAATGGGCGCGTGCGTCGGGGATAGCGGCGTCGCCTTTACGACCGCCGGTGCGGGTGCGCCCTGGCTGCGCCGGAATCTCGCGACGTCTCACCGATTGCATGGTGTGGGTGTCGTGGCCGAGCGGATAACGGCGGTGGGCATCAAGGGTACGATCCTGTCTTCTGCGGACGGTGGGGGTAGCTGGGAGGCGTTGGCCAGCGGCACGAACGAGGACCTGTTCGATGTCGATTTCTGCAGTCCGGACACGGGAATGGTCGTCGGCGCAAGAGGTACGGTACTGCGGACCCATGATGGAGGGCGGACATGGGCGCCATGCAATGACGGCGTAGTGTTTTTGCCTGTACGGTGCGTCGCGGCCGTCGGTGGCGGGACCGCCTACGCTGCGGGTGATCGAGGTTACATCTACAGAACGACCGACGGCGGGGACTCGTGGCAGTCCCTGGGCTCGTCGTCGCAGATGGCGGACCTCCGCGGTATGAGCTTCCCGACGGCTGATTGTGGCTTCGTCGTGGGGGGATTCCGGCCCGCGGTCGTGATGCGAACCGACGACTACGGAGAGAAATGGACAGCCCTGGACATCCCGGGTCTGTTGCACCCTGAACGCGTGCATTTTGTTGATCGCGACCACGGCTATGTGGTCGGTGGCGGTGGACCGGTCTTCGTGACGCGCGATGGTGGGGCAACGTGGCACAAGGAAGAGGTCCGTACAGGGGTTGCGCTACGGGCCACCTGGGGCCGGCCGGACGGTTCGTGCATCGTCGTGGGGCGAAACTACTCGATTCTCGAAATTGGCGGTGATCGATAAGGCGCGCCGGCTGCCTGACCTATTTCCAGTGGGAGGAAATGAACGCATCCACCTCCGGGATCCCCCCCTGGAAGACCAAGTACCCGTTGTGCGGCTCCCGCGCCGTCGTCTCCCCGCCCACGGGCGAGAGCATGATGCGCCGCACCTCGTCGTGGTCGTGGGTCTGCCCCAGGGCCCAGCCCAGCTTCACGTAGGCCACCTCCGGCAGCATGTTGGCCGCCGGCACCACGCCCAGTTCCATGATCTCGCGTCCGGTCTCGTAGACGTACATCTGCACGTAGCCCCACATGGTCTGCACCGTCATGTAGACGTGCACGCCCGCCTCCCGGGCCCGGGCCAGGGCGGGGTACAGGGGCTTGTTCACGTGGCCCAGGCCGGTGCCCGCGATGATGATGCCCTTGTAGCCGTTGTCCACCAGCGAGTCGATGATGTCCGGCTTCATGGCCGGGTAGTAGTAGACCAGGGAGACCCGGTCGTCGAAGACGGCGTTCAGCTTCACCTCGCGGTCCGGGCGCCGCCGCTTGTAATCGTCGCGGAAGGGGGTCACCCCGTCCTCGTCCACCTTGCCCAACGGGATGTCGCCGATGGTGCGGAAGGTGGAGCGGTAGGACGAGTGCATCTTGCGCACGCGGGTGCCCCGGTGCAGCAGCCCGTATTTGTCGCTCGTCGGGCCGAACATGCAGACCATCACCTCGGCGATGTCGCTGGTGGCGGCGGTGCGCGTGGCGTTGATCAGGTTGATGGCCGCGTCGCTGCTGGGGCGGTCGCTGGAGCGCTGGCTGCCCACCATGACGATGGGCACGGGCGGGTCCTGGACCATGAACGACAGCACGGCCGCGGTGTGGTGCATGGTGTCGGTGCCGTGGCCGATGACGATGCCCGCGACGCCCTTGGCGATCTCCGCGGCGACGGCCTTGGCGGTGCCGATCCACTGCTCGGGGCCCATGTTCTCGCTGAAGACGCCGTACAGCTTCTCGGTCTCCATGTTGCAGACGTCCGCCAGCTCGGGCACCGAGCCGTACAGCTCGCCGGGGCTGAAGGCGGGGATCACCGCGCCGGTGCGGTAGTCCAGGCGGCTGGCGATGGTGCCGCCGGTGCCGAAGAGCTTGACCCGCGGCTTCCTGGGGTCGTGGGGGAAGGCCTTCTCGGGGATCTGGTAGTGGGCCTCCTTGCGCCCGTGCACGTCGATGGATCGGACCGTGTCCCAGCGCACGCCGATGTTGTAGCCGGTCGCCAGCTTCAGCACCACGTGCAGCTGGTCGGCGGTCTGGCTGCGGGGCAGGATCAGGCCCGAGAAGTCGCCGCGGCTGGTGTGCACGGTGACCTCGCTCCAGACCGGGGCCTCCTCCTTCTGCAGGAGCTCGAGGGTGGGGCTGCGGTAGCCCTTGTAGTCGTCGTTGCCGTCGGTGACGCTCACGCCAGTTCCTCCTTCAGCCAGCGGCGCACGAGCGCCCCGGGCGCCCGGCCGCGCAAGGCTGGCATCACGTGGCCCATGGCCACCAGTTCGCGCCGCCGCGGACC
>JACZKN010000543.1 GCA_014859985.1 Candidatus Krumholzibacteriia bacterium
CGCCGGCAGCACCAGGGAGAAGGGACCCGGCCAGCAGCGCCCGGCGTACGCCGTCTGCCGCGGGTCCAGGGGTCCCAGCACCCCCCTTGCCGCGGCGGCCGACTCGGCCACCACCAGCAGGGGCTTGCGGCCGGCCCGGCCCTTGATGGCGGCGATCCGTCGCACCGCCGCCGGACGGTCCACCCGCGCGTGGAGCCCGGGCAGGGTGTCGGTGGCCAGCAGCAGGACGCCGCCCTCCTCCAGCAGGCGGGCGGCGTCGGCAGCGCTTGCCAGGGTGCGGGTCACCGTCAGCGGCCGCCCTCGGCCAGTTCCCGGCGGTAGGCATCCAGCGCCGCGGCCACCTGCGGGTCCTTCAGGGCGAGGATGCGCGCGGCCAGCACCGCGGCGTTGCGGGCGCCGGCGCCGCCGACGGCCACCGTGGCCACCGGCACGCCCGGGGGCATCTGCACGATGGACAGCAGGGCGTCGAAACCCGCCAGGGGGCCCGAGGCCAGGGGCACGCCGATCACCGGCTTGGCCGTCAGCGACGCGACCACGCCGGGCAGGTGGGCCGCCATGCCGGCCGCGGCCACGAAGACCTCCGTGCCGCCGGCCTCCGCCTCGGCCACCAGGCGGTGCACGGTGGCGGGCTGGCGGTGGGCCGAGGCCACCTCGATGCGCCAGCTCAGGCCGAAGCGCTCGAGCAGCGGCACCATCTTCTCGATCTCCGGCAGGTCGCTCGCGCTGCCCGTCAGCACCAGCACGCGGGGCGCCGGGGTCTTGCCGTCAGCCATGCTGCATCCCTCCCTTGCCGGCGATGTCGCGCCGGAAGGTCAAGCCCTCGAAGTGCACGCCGTCCAGCAGCGCGTAGGCCGCGGCCCGGGCCGCGGCCAGGGTGTCGCCTACGCCGACCGAGCCGAGCACGCGCCCCCCCCCGGTGACCAGGTTGCCGTCCTTGAGCGCCGTCCCGGCGTGGATGATCCAGCGGTCCCGGGCCTCGGTCGCCGGCAGTTCCACGGCCCGGTCCTTGAGGTAGCGGCCGGGGTAGCCGTCGGCGGCCCCCACCACCACCACCGCGTGGCGGCGCCAGTCGCTGAGCGCCGCCCCGGGCCAGCCCTCGGGCGCGCCCGGCGCCTCCGCGGGCAGGCCCTGCAGGTAGGCGCCCAGGTTGCCGCCGGCGGTGGCGTGGCAGAGGTCCAGCAGGTCCCCCGTCAACAGCGGCAGCACCACCTGGGTCTCGGGATCGCCGAAGCGGCAGTTGAACTCCAGCACCGAGGGACCGTGGTCGGTGAGCATCAGCCCCGCGTAGAGCACGCCGCGGTAGGGGATGTCCCGGCGCCGCAGCTCCGCCAGCACCGGCAGCACGATGCGCGCGTCGATCTCCAGCAGCAGGTCCTCGTCCAGCGCCACCGGCGCGAAGGCGCCCATGCCGCCGGTGTTGGGACCGGTGTCCCCCTCGCCGATGCGCTTGTGGTCGCGGCTGGGGGCGAGCAGGGCGTAGTCCTGGCCGTCGGTGACGATCAGCACCGACAGTTCCGGTCCGAACAGGCAGTCCTCCACCAGGATGCGCAGGCCCGACTGCCCGAACCGCTGCCGCTCCAGGCACAGGCGGATGTGGGCCTCCGCTTCTTCGCGCGAGTCGCACACGGCCACGCCCTTGCCCTGGGCCGCGCCGCAGGCCTTGACCACCACCGGCAGGTCGGTCTTGTCCAGATGCTTGAGCGCCTGGTCGACGCTGCTGAAGGCGTGGTAGTGGGCCGTGGGCACCCCGGCGGCCACCAGCACCTCCTTGGCGAACTCCTTGTCCCCCTCCAGGCGCGCGCCCATGGCGCCGGGGCCGAAGACGGCGACGCCGGCCCGGTGCAGGTGGTCGGCCAGGCCCGCGATCAGCGGATCCTCCGGCCCGATGATCACCAGCTCGATCTCCTCCTGGAGGCAGAAGGCCACGACCTGCTCGGGCTTCAGGGGGTCGAGATCCACGTTCACGGCGTGGCGCGCGGTGCCGGGATTGCCGGGTGCGGCGTAGAGGACCGGCTCGCGGAAGGACGCGGCCAGCTGGCGCACCAGCGCGTGTTCGCGGCCGCCCGCGCCGACGACGAGTACCTTCATGGCCATGGTTGCGGATCCTCCCTGATGAACGGCGGCGGCACCGGCACCGCCCGTACCGAGACTAGCTTATGGCCTGCGCGGGAACAACCCGATTCGGGGCGGCTTCCGGGCGATCAGGCGGGAACGATGCGGGTGCCGGCATTGCCCCGGATCGCCGCCAGGACCTGCCCCGGCGCGGTGACGACCACCTCGCGGCCCCCGCCGGCGAGGAAGGACAGGGCGGCCTCGATCTTCGGGCCCATGCTGCCGTCGGGGAACTCCCCCGCAGCCAGCAGCGCGGCGGCGCGGTCGGCCGGCAGCACGTCCAGGGCCTCCTGCTCCGGCTTGCCGAAGTGGACGCAGACCTTTTCCACCTGGGTCACGATCACCAGCACATGGGCGGCCACCAGGCGGCCCAGCAGGTCGCTGGCCCGGTCCTTGTCGATCACCGCGTCCACCCCCTCGAGATCGCCGTCGGGGCGGCGCACCACCGGGATGCCGCCGCCGCCCACGGCGATCGTGACCACGCCGGCGTCCAGCAGGGCGCGGATGGCCTCCCACTCGATCACCTCGACCGGCTGCGGGCTGGGCACCACGCGCCGCCAGCCGCGGCCCGCGTCCTTGACCACGGCCCAGCCGTACTCCTGGCGCAGGCGCTCGGCCTGCTCCTGGTCGTAGAAGGGTCCGATGGGTTTGGTAGGGTGCCCGAAGGCGGGGTCGGCGCTGTCGACCAGCACCTGCGTCACGACGCTGACCACGGGCTTGCCCACGCCGGCCCGGCGCAGCTCGTTCTGCAGGGCCTGCTGCAGCATGAAGCCCAGGCCGCCCTGGCTGTCGGCGCCGCAGACGAACATGGGCATGGCGGGGATGCCGTGCACCGCCTGGCCGGCGTCGCCCCGCAGCACGATGTTGCCGACGACCGGCCCGTTGCCGTGGGTCAGCACCACCTCGTGCCCGGCGGCGGTCAGCTGCGCCACCTGGGCCATGGTGGCCCGGGTGATCTCCAACTGCTCGGCGAAGGTGCCCTGCGCGCCGGCCGGGATGATGGCGTTGCCCCCCAGCGCGATGACGTAGCGCAGGCCGCCCTCAGCCATGCCGGGCCGCCGCGGCGAACTCGGCGATGCGCACGAGGGCCTTGCGGAGGTTGGCCTGGCTGTTGGCGTAGCTGAAGCGCAGGTAACCCTCGCCGAAACGCCCGAACGAGGTGCCGGCCAAGGCCGCGACCCCGTGGTCTTCCAGCAGGCGCTGCTCGGCCTGCTTGCTGCCGAGGCCCAGGGCGCCGATGTTCGGGAACACGTAGAACGCGCCCCGCGGCTGCCGGCAGCTGATGCCCTCGATGGCGTTCAGGCCGTCCACCAGCAGGTCGCGGCGCGCCTTGAATTCGGCCACCATGGCCCGCGCCGCGTCCTGGGGCCCGGTCAGGGCCTCGGCCCCGGCGATCTGGGTGAAGGCCGCGGTGCAGCTGGTGCAGTTGGTCTGCAGCTTGGCCACCGCCGCGGCCAGCTCCTTCGGCATGATCCCGTAGCCGAGGCGCCAGCCGGTCATGGCGTAGGTCTTGGAGTGCCCGTCCAGGATGATGGTGCGCTCGAGCATGCCCGGCCGCGTGGCGATGGACTCGTGGCTGCCCGCGTAGACGATCTTGCTGTATATCTCGTCCGACAGCACCCAGAAGTCGTGCTTGACCGCCAGCTCGGCGATGGCGTCGAGGTCGGCCGCGCCCAGCACTCCGCCGGTGGGGTTCTGGGGCGAGTTGATGATCAGCAGCTTCGTCTTCGCGGTGATCAGCGCCCGCAGGTCGTCGATGTCGAAGCAGAAGTCCTTCGCCTCGGCCAGCTGCAGGGGCACCGCCTTGCCGTCCAGGAAATTGATCACCGACTCGTAGATGGGGAAACCCGGATTGGGATAGATGACCTCGTCGCCCGGATCGACCAGCGCCGTCAGCGGGAAGTAGATGATGGGCTTGCCGCCGGGCGTGATCACGACGTGCTCGGGGCCGACGTCGATGCCGCGGTCCCGGGCGATGTGCGCGGCGAACACCTTGCGCACCTCGGGCAGGCCCGCGGCCGGTCCGTAGTGGGTGTACCCGGAGCGGAGCGCCTCGACCGCCTTGTCGATGATGTTGGCCGGGGTGTCGAAGTCGGGCTCGCCGATCTCCAGGTGCACGATGTCGCGCCCCTCGGCCTCGAGGGCCTTGGCGCGGGCGAGGACCTCGAAAGCGGTCTCGGTGCCGAGCCGCTGCATGCGCTTGGCCAGCATGTATATCCCCCCTGGCAGGTATATTCCATGGGACGGAACGGGGAAGCGGCACCGCCGGGCGGAGCCTGACCGCCCAGGGCTGCTTCAGCCGGTCCCTGTGCGACCAAACCTAGACGGCACCTGCAGTCAAGTCAACCGGATCAGCCCGCAACAGCCCGGAGCGGCCTGAAGGCGCGGCGGCGTCAGGCCAGCGAGGACAGGTAGTTCTCGATCTCCTTGCCCACTTCCCGCCGGATCCCCGTGCGGTCGTTGGCCAGGCGGCGCAGGTCCATTTTCGAGATGTATTTCACGTGGATGAACTTGCGCAGCAGCTTGGTCGAGACGTTCACCGGCGACTTGAGCAGGGCCAGGGGAACGCCGCGGTTGGCGAAGCCCCCGTGCAGCGGCCGCTGGGTGGCGATGATCTCGATGATCTGGGGGTTGCGGGTCCGGTTGACCACTTCCTCCACCAGGCCGGGCACCGCCACCACCTTGGGGTCGCGCAGGAAGGCGATCGTCACGCTGATGGACTGCAGGTTCGTCAGCACCATCCGCTTCAGGGCCGACGCGCCCTGGTCCTTGTCCTTTTCCGGCTCCGCTGCCGCGGCCGCCGCCGCGGTACGGGGGCGGGGCGCCCGGGCGCGGAAGGCGTCGTCGCAGGTGACCATCAGCTCCCCGTCCGCGACCACGATCCCTTCGGGCAGGGCCGGCCCGTCCGGTCCGGCCAACGC
>JACZKN010000544.1 GCA_014859985.1 Candidatus Krumholzibacteriia bacterium
GCGCCGACCCCGGGGCCGGCCGGGCAGGGTCCCGGCGGCCCGTTCTAGCGGTAGCTGGCCTTGAGCTCGCCGAAGCTGCTGTCCCGGGCGTCGACGCTGGAATCGCAGAGGTTGGGCGCCCCCGGGGTCGGCGCACAGCCGCTGCCGCCGGGTTCGAGGGAGCCCGCGTAGGGATTCAGGGCGTCGAACAGCAGCCACTGGTCCCGCTGGACGCTCCAGCCGCAGGAGCGGTCGTCCACCACCTGGTGGCTGGTGTAGTCAACGAAGTCGACGTCCTCGTAGGCCAGCGGGTCGCTGCCCGCCACGGTGCGCAGCAGGATCACGCGGTCGCCGCCGTTGTTCAGGGACAGGCCGGCGACGGTCTGTCCCTGCTCCTGCTGCCAGGCCACGGCCTGGCTGCCGTAGAAGACCGCCGTCTCCCCGACAGCCAGCACGCCGAAGAGGTTCAGGCGCGGTCCGGAAGCGGCATCGTCCCGCAGCCAGTACCCCACCAGGTCGACGGCGTCCGGCCCGGTGTTCAGCACCTCGACCCATTCGTCGTCGCGGCTGTCCAGGACGCCGTCGCCGTCCCAGTCGCGGGCCGGGTCGGCGAGGATCTCGTTGATGATGACGGCGGCGGCGGCCGGACCCGGCAGGAAGCCGAGCGGGTTCGCCAGCATGGTGAGGGTGTAGAGCACGGCCCAGGGCAGCCATTTCAATCCGCTCATGGAGGTGTATCCTGACCGGGAGGCGGTAAGGGGCGCCGGGAATCGGCGCCGGGCGGCCGGGCCCGTTGCCAGAAGCGGACCGGGACGCGGACGCGCCCCGGGGGCCCCGGGAACCGCCGGAAGGCCCCCCGGTGGCCGCCGCCGCGACAACCGGGAAGGACGACGACGACGTGATCCGCACCTTGGCCTTGACGCCGGAGGGCGCCGCGGCCCCGGGTGCCGCGGCGCCCTCCGCAGGGGCCCGGGGGCCTACCCCGCGAGGATCCGTTCGATGCCCCCGCGGGCGATGGGATGGTAACCGGGCGCGTGCTTGCTGAAGGTCTCGGCCGCCAGCTTCCGGGTGGCCTTGTTGCCGTGCAGGGCCGTGTAGAGCGGCTTGAGGTACTTCATGCGCCCCACCTGGCCCACGAATTCGGCCGCGCGGGCGTAGGCGGGCTCGTGCCCGTTGCCCACGGCCAGGGCCAGCCAGTTGCAGAGGATCTCGCTGTTGCCGGCCCTGGTCAGCGCGTGGTGCTCGTCCAGCCAGGCGCAGCCCTCGGCGCCGATGTCCCGGGGCAGCGCCTGCAGGTAGATCTGCCAGTCGATCGCGGTCCAGGCCTCGGTTGCGGGCGCCTCCGGCCGCGCCCCCTGCGGCCAGCCCGTGGCCAGCCCCTGCAGCTGCACCAGCTGGGCCGAGGTGAAGACCGGCGCGTTCTGCGGCAGTCCCTCGCCCCGGATCCAGCCCTCGGCCCCCACCTCGGCGGCCAGGCCCGGCAGCTCGGCCTCCAGGAACTCCTCGAACTGCTCGGTGGTGATGGAGGTGAAGCTGAACCGCTCGATGTACTTCTTGACGAAGGCGTCGAAACGCGCGCGGCCCGCCGTCTGCTCCATCAGCGCCACCAGCAGGAAGCCCTTCTCGTAGGGCACCATCGAATAGAACTCGTCCGGGTCCGCGCCCCAGCTGTCGGTCTTCAGCCGCGTGAACGGCGAGCCCGCGCCGAAGTTGTCCAGGGCGTCCTGCAGGCCCTTGCGGCCGATGGCCGCGGACAGGGCCTTGGCCTCGTTGCCTTCGAGCTTCTCCAGGATGCGCCGCTCGGCCCACACGGTGAAGCCCTCGTTGAGCCAGAAGTCGTCGATGGTGGCGTTGGTCACCAGGTTGCCGGTCCAGCTGTGGGCCAGCTCGTGGGCCAGCACGTTCACCAGCGAACGGTCACCCGCCAGCAGCGTGGGCGTCAGGAAGGTCAGGCGCGGGTTCTCCATGCCGCCGTAGGGGAAGCTGGGGGGCATCACCACGAAGTCGAAGCGGTCCCAGAGGTAGGGGCCGAAGATCTCCTCGGCCGCCAGCAGCATCCGGTCGACGTCGGCGAACTCCCAGGCCGACGCCTCCAGCAGCTCCGGCTCGGTGTAGACCCGGGAGCGCGGGCCCAGGTCGCGCGAGACGAGGTTGCCCGCCGCGAAGGCGAACAGGTACGGCGGCACCGCCTGGGGCATGGTGAAGGCGAAGGTGCGGGTGCCGGGCCGCGGGCCGGCCGTCGCGGCGCCGGGCGCGGCGGCCATCACCACGGTCAGGGCCTCGGGCACCGTGACGCGGGCGTCGAAGGTGAAGCGCGCCTGCGGCGAGTCCTGGCAGGGGATGACGCTGCGGGCGTGGATCGCCTGGCACTGGCTGAACAGGTAGGGGTGCCGGCCGCCGGCGGTCATCGCGGGCTCGAGCCACTGCAGGGCCGAGGCCTCGGGGCTGGTCACGAAAGCGATGGTCAACGACGCCGAGCCCGGGGGCAGCTCGACCCGCAGCTTCGCCCCCAGGATCGAGTCGCGCGGGTCCAGCTTGAACGGCAGCGCCTGGCCGTCGGCGCCCGTGACCGCCCGGATCTCCAGGTCGCGGGTGTCCAGGTCCAGCGGGCCGCCGGCGGGCGCGGCCAGGTCCAAGCGGGCCCGGCCGGTGATGCGGCTGGTCGCGAAATCGAGATCGAGATCGAGGTCCAGGTGGGAGACCCGGCCCTGGTCCAGGTCGGCGTACGAATGCGGATCGCGACGGCTCAAGGGGCAACCTCCGGCTGGGGGGGGGTCCGGCCGGGGCCGGACGGTGCGCTGGCAACTTTCCCATGGTCGCGCCTTTGGGGCCCCGGCGCAAGCGTTCGGGGGCGGCGCGACCGGCCTTGCGGGAGACCACGGAACTGTCGTAGGTTGACAGGGAGATCGTCAGCAGGCGGCACAGGGGAGGTACGGCATCATGTGGGCAGGACTGGAGATCCTCAGCACCTACACCAGCGAGACCGACGCCCGGATCGACATGGCGCGCCTGGAGTCGGCGGGCCTGATCGTGCGCCTGGCCACCGACAACTGCGGGGGGATGCGGCCGCATTTCGACCTGGATCGGGGCGTGCGCCTGCTGGTGGCCCCCCAGGACCTGGAAGCGGCGCGCGAGTTGCTGAAGCCCGCGCCGCCGGACAGCAGCCACTGGACCTGCGCCGCCTGCGGCACGCAGGGCGAGCCGGGTTTCGACGCCTGCTGGCAATGCGGCCGGCCGCGTGGCTAGGTTCGCGGCCGCGGTGGTCCTGGCCGGGGTGCTGGGGGCGGTGGCCGCCCGCGGCGGCATCCCGGTCCCGTCCCCGCCCCACGC
>JACZKN010000545.1 GCA_014859985.1 Candidatus Krumholzibacteriia bacterium
TCCCCGCCTGGTGGCCCTGGGCGGGCGGCTCGCCGCAGCCGCGGCGCGCCTGGAGGAACTCCGGGCCCGCCGCAACGCCGCCGCCTCCTCCGCGCTAAAGACATCCCCTAACCAGGTCGAATATGTGCACAGGAGAGGGCGGGCCTGACCGGCCCGCCGCTTGAGACGCGCGCCGCCGGAATCCGGCGCGCCGCGCCACCGGTCCAGGAGCATCCATGAGCACGACGCTGGAGGCTGCCGCCGGCTCGGCCCCCGCGGCCGCCGACGCCAGCACCGAGCAGCTGCAGCGGATCATCATGACGACCCGGGACCTCCCGGCGATGCCCCAGGTCGCCGCGAAGGTCCTGGAGCTCTCGTCCGATCCGGGCACCAGCGCCCGCCAGCTCCAGCAGGTGATCGCCGACGACCAGGCCATGACGGCGCGGATCCTGAAGATCGCCAACAGCGCCATGTACTCCTGCAGCCGCAAGATCAAGACCCTCACCGAGGCCATCGTGATGCTGGGGTTCAACTCGATCCGCAGCCTGGTAGTCACGAGCGCCGCGCGCAACCTCTACAACACTCGCTCCTCCCAGACCGGCCTGAAGGAGCGCCTGCTGTGGGAGCACAGCATCGGGGCGGCCTTCGCCTGCCGGCTGCTGGTGGAGCCGCGCCTGCCGGCGCTCACCGAGGAGGCCTTCCTGGCGGGGCTGCTGCACGACATCGGCAAGCTGGTGCTGAACCAGCGCGTGCCCATGGAGTTCGACCAGATCGTGCAGGTGGTCTACAACGAGAATCGGGAGTTCAGCGCCACCGAGCGGGCGATCCTGGGTTTCGACCACGCCCAGGTGGGGGCGCTGCTGGTCAACAAGTGGAAGTTCTCGCCCGCCCTCGAGCACGTGATCCTGAACCACCACAATCCCGAGGCCCTGAGCGCCGAGGATCCCCTGCTGCTGTACCTGGACCTGGGCAACCGCCTGTGCCACAGGCTCGGCATCGGCTTCATCGACGACGCGGGCCTGGAGATCGAGGGCTGCGCGGCCAACCGCATCCTCGGGCTGCCGGCGGCGGCTTTCGACGACGCGGCCCGCCGCCTGCAGGAGACCCTCGCGGACGAGATGGAGATCTTCATCTGAAGGAGCCGCCATGACGGCCGTCAAGCCGAAGACCGCGGAGTGCGAACTGGCGGCGATGACCGCCGCCATCGACGAATTGCCGTCGATCCCGGAGACCCTGATCGAGATCCTGCGCCTGATCGACGACCCCGACAGCGGCGCCGCCGACCTGGCCCGGGTGGTGCGCGTCGACGCACCCCTGGCGGCGAAGATCATCCGCCTGGCCAATTCGCCCTACTACGGCGGGCGCGAACGGATCGGGGACATCTCCCGCTGCATCGCGGTGATCGGCTACCGCACCATGCGCAGCGTGGCCATCTGCCTGACCGTGGCCACCAACCTGATGACCGCCGTGGCCAACGGCGGCGGCCGCCTCGACTACCGCGCCCTGTGGCGGCACTCGGTGGCCGTCGGCGCCCTGGCCAAGCAGCTGGCCCGGATGGCGGGGGACGAGGATCCGGAAGAGATGTTCAGCGCCGGGCTGCTCCACGACCTGGGCAAGTTCGTGCTCGAGCTGCACTCCCCCGAGACCTACGACCGGGTGGTCTACACCCGCTCCCGCAGCGGCGGACGCCTGGTGGACGCCGAACGCGAGGCCTTCGGCTTCGACCACGCCCAGGCGGGGGAGGCCTTCGCCCGGGTCTGGCGCTTCCCCGAGACCCTGGCCGCCAGCTTCGGGCGCCACCACCGGGAACCGCTGGCGGCCGGCGCCGGAGCCGTCCGCGTGGACCGCGTGGTGGCGATCGTCGCATTGGCCGACTACCTGGCCAACACCATGGAACCGTCGCGCAGCGACCTGGGCTTCGACCCGGCCCAATGCGATGCGCAGCGGCTGCACGAGGCGGCGGGCCTGACGGTGGCCCAGGTGGAAGCGGAACTGCCGGCCATGCGCGAGGCGGTGAGGCTGGCGGCGGTGTTCGTCAACCTGACCGACGTCTGAGCCCCGTGCCCCACCGAGGACGGCGGCGGACCTGACAGGGGTCTGCCGCCGTTTTCCCTTTGTTCCGCACGTCCGTCCCGGCTATGATGCCACTTTGGCAGGATCTGGTCCTGGATCGGGGGAGGTGCCGGTGCGTTCCGTGGTGCTGCTGAGCCGTCGCCACCGGCTGTACGGGGCGGCGGCCCGCTGGGAGCTGCCCGAGGTGGAGCTCTTCCTCTTCGACTCGCCCAGCGAGGCGCTGGCCCGGGTGGCGGTAGGCCGGACCTCGGCGTTCGTCTTCGACACCCGCGACTACCCGCGTTGGCGCCATGTGGTGCGCAAGTTCTTCTCCATGAAGACGGACGCCGACCTGGTGCTGATCGGCGCGGAGGAGGACGCCGACGACCTGGCGGCGGGCCCGCCGGAGGTGGCGGTGCGCGACCTGCCCGGGGACGCGGGCCCGGACGAGATCCACCAGGTGGTGCAGCGCCTGCTGCAGCTGCGCCGGGTGCGCGAGCGCAGCGGCATCGTCGGCCGCAGCCGCGCCATCGCCGAGGTGCTGTCCCTGGTGGCCCACGCCGCGCCCCTGGACGTGAACGTGCTGATCCTGGGGGAGAGCGGCACCGGCAAGGAACTGGTGGCGCGGGCCATCCACGACAACTCCCCGCGTTCCGGCCGCCCCTTCATCTCCCTGAACTGCGGGGCCATGAGCGAGGGGGTGCTCGAGAGCGAGCTGTTCGGCCACGCCCGCGGCGCCTTCACCGGGGCGGTGGCCGAGCACGACGGCGTCTTCAAGCGCGCCGACGGCGGCACCCTGTTCCTGGACGAGGTGGCGGAGATGCCCCTGGGCATGCAGACCCGCTTCCTGCGCGCCCTGGAGACGGGGGAGTTCACCCCCGTGGGCGGCCGCAGCGTCCTGCACAGCGACATCCGCCTGGTGGCGGCCACCCACCGGGACCTGGCCGACGACGTGGGCCGCGGCCGCTTCCGCCAGGACCTCTACTACCGCCTGCGGGTCGTGGTGATCGAGACGCCGGCCCTGCGCGACCGCCGCGAGGACATCCCCATCCTGGCGGAGGCGTTCCTCGCCGACGAGAACACCCGCCACGGCATGCACGTGCGGGGGCTGACCCGCGCGGCCGAGCAGGCCCTGCTGGCCCATGACTGGCCGGGCAACGTCCGCGAGCTGCGCAACGTGCTCAGCTCGGTGGTGGTGCTCAAGCAGCGGGGCATGGTCGACGCCGCGGACCTGCCGGCGGAGCTGCGGCCCGGCGGTCCGGTTCCTTCGCCGTACCTGCCGGTCGCCCTGGACGGCAGCGGGCGCGGCGACCTGGACCTGGGCCTGGTGGCGACGAGCCTCCTGGAGATCCGGCAGGAGCTGCGGGAGATCAAGGCCATGCTCGCGGCCGGCGGGCGCGGCCAGGGCGGCGGCTGGACCGTGGGGGCGGACGGTCGCCTGCGGCCGGCCGGACCGGTGGTGGACACCTTCGCCGCCGAGACCGGCTACAGCCCGCTGCAGGACCCGGACCAGGGTGACCTGCAGGCCGCCGAGCGCTCCCTGATCGAATCCGCCCTGCAGAACACCGGCGGCAACCGCCGCCGGGCCGCCGAGCGGCTGGGGATCAGCGAACGTACCCTGTACCGCAAGCTCAGGCTCTACGGACTGTCCTGACCGGGCCGCCCGGCGGGCCGGGGCCGGAAGCCCTTTTCAGAAGACGGCAAATGTCCTATAATGACCTCCAGCCCGAAAGCAGCACGTTGCTAACCTACCCCTGGTCAGCGAGGCTTTCCATGCTCCAGATCCGGCTCTGCCCCGCCCGGGGCCGCGTCGCTCCGCTTGTCGCCCTCTGCGCCGTCCTGCTCTGGGCCGGCCCGGCGGCGGCCACCAAGTTCGCCGGCGCGTTCATGGAGGACGGCGGCGGCGCCCGCGCCCTCGGCATGGGGGGTGCCTTCACGGCCGTGGCCGACGACCCGTCGGCCACCTTCTGGAACCCCGCCGGCCTGGCCCTGGCCACCGACCGCGAGCTGCTGCTGATGCACGCCGAACGCTTCGGCGACCTGATCGACCGGGACTTCGCGGCCTATGCCCAGCCCGTGGGCTGGAACCTCCTGGGCGGCGACGCGGCGGGCTTCGGCGTGACGGTGATCCGGCTGGGCATCGACGACATCCCCTTCACGGACCACCTGCTGGCGCAGCTCGACACCAACGGGGACGGCGAGGTCGACGACGCCGAGCTGAGGGGCCTGCTCGACCTGCAGGACGAGATCATCTACAAGAGCAACCAGGAATTCGCCCTGATGTTCTCCTACGGCGAACGCCTGGGGGCGTGGCAGGTGGGCGGCACCCTGAAGTTCATCCGCCAGAGCGTGGGGCCGTACTCGAGCTTCGGCCTGGGGGCGGACCTGGCGGTGCTGCGCCCGGGGATCTGGCGGCGGTTGGACTTCGGCATGAAGTTCCAGGACATCACCACCACCTACCTTTCCTGGAGCACCGGCCGCAACGAGCTGATCACCCCGGCCCTGGTGCCGGCCCTCGCCTGGCACCAGCCGCTGCCCCGGTGGGACATGCGGGTTTCCCTGGCCGCCTCGGTGGAGTCCCGGATCGACGACCGCGGCGACGCCGACCAGTACGACGCCGGCGACTTCTCGTTCAACACCCATTGGGGCCTGGAGGTCGCCTTCAGCGAGAAGGTCTTCCTCAGGGGCGGGGCCAACAGCGGCTGGGACGCCCGGGACCTGACCGCGGGTGCCGGCTTCCGGATCGACCCCTTGACGGTGGACTACGCCTATGCGGGCGACATCCTGGAGGTCGACGAGGTCACCCACCGGATCAGCCTCTCGGTCCGCTTCTGAGCCGTCAGCTCCCGGCCCGATAGGCGAACAGCCGCTGCCCGGGGAAGATCAGGCTCGTGCTATGGATGTTGTTCACCTTGCGCAGGTGCGGCACCGAAACCCCCAGTTTGCGGGCGATGCCCCCCAGGGTGTCGCCCGTCTTGACTTCGTAGGCCACCCGCTGGTAGCCCGAGGGCGGAACGTAGTGGCCCTTCTCGTCGGCGCGCTTCTGGGCCTTCTGGGCGAGGGCGGCGGGCATGGGGATCAGCAGCTGGTCGCCGGGGTGGATGGTGTGCACGTTGCCCAGGCGGTTCAGGCGGGCGATGTCCTGCACACCGGTGCCGTAGCGGCGGGCGATGGCGCCGAGGGTCTCGCCCCGCTGCACGCGGTGGCTGCGCCAGGTCAGGCGCTTGTCCGCGGGCACCCGGGCCAGTTCGCGCTGGGCCCGGCTGCCGGTGCCCCGTGGTACGCGCACCGGATAACCCTTGACGTCCGGGGGCGAGGCGCCCCGCAGCAGGGCCGGGTTCAGGGCCAGCACCTCGGCGGTGGGCACGCCGGCGCAGCGGGCGATCAGCTCCAGGTCCGTGGCATCGTCCACCGGCAGGATGTCGTAGGCCAGGGGCGTGGCCCGGGGCCGGTCGAAGCCGTAGGCCTCGGGGTCCTCGCCGATGCGGGCCGCCGCGATGTACTTGGGGATGTGGGCGGTGGTCTGCTCCGGAAGCCTCAGTTCCCAGAAGTTGTCGTGACCGTGCTGGCGGATCTTGCGGGCGATGCGCCCCTCGCCGGTGTTGTAGGCGGCCAGCACCAGCGCCCAGTCGCCGAACTGGTCGTGCAGATCCTTCAGGTAGGCCGCAGCCGCACGGGTGGCCAGCTCCATGTCCCGCCGCTCGTCCACCCACCAGTTGGTGGTCAGGCCGTACATCCGGGACGTGCCCTCCATGAACTGCCAGGGCCCGACCGCGCCCACCGACGAGACGGCGCGGGAGCTGAAGCCGCTCTCGATCAGCCCGAGGTAGGCGAGTTCGGCCGGCAGCCCCTGGTCCGCCAGCACGGCCGCGACCAGCGAGTCCACCGCCGCCTTGCGCCCCAGCCAGACATCGAAGTGCTTGCGGCCGCGCCCGGTGAAATACTCCTCCCAGCGGCGCACCGCCTGGTTGTCCACCTTCAGCAGGTCGGCCACGATGGCCGGCAGGTCCGTGCCGGCGGCCGGCACCAGGGAGTCGGGGAAGGCGAAACGGTCCAGGCGGACATAACCCGCCGCCAGGAGGCTGTCCGCCTCCGCCGGGTCGGCGCCGAAGGCCGTCTGCTCGGCCAGGATGCCCGCCAGCAGGGTCGTCCGCCGGGCGAGGCTCTGGCGGTGCGCGGCCGCGGGCGAATCGGCGGGCGGGGCGGCCGGCCCGTCGGTCTGCTCCTGCAGCACGAACAGGTGGTCCTCGGCCAGGTCCAGCGAGCCCTCGGCGACCAGCACCAGGGCGTCGGCCAGGAGGGTCTCGAGGTCCGCCAGGTCAGCCAGGCCGTCCGGGCCCACAGCCACGGTCGGGCCGGGGTCCGGATCAGGCAGGTCCATGGCCAGGGTATCCCAGTCCGTCACCGTCCGCGACGGGGCGTCGCCGGCGCGCGGGTCGGCCACAGGGTTGCCCAAAGTGGCGGTCGGGTTGCTGCCGGCGCAGCCGCCGAGGACAACCAGCAGCGCCACCATGGCGCAGGCGGGTAGATATTTATGGAGACTGCTTGAAGTTGTCTGCGAAGCTGCGGGCATGGGGGGTCCGTCCTTGTGGCCCCGGGGGACCGGCCAGCGTCGGGGGCAAACGTTCCATCGCTCGGCCGGGAACGTTAGCAGAAATTATGCCTTCCTGCCACGACGGAACACTTGCCGTTTGTCTTGCAATAGGTCATAATAATTGATGTATTGACGGGGGCACCGGCAACGGGAACAGAAATGACACCTAGGGAAGCCGCACTCAGACAGCTCCTGTCCGCCGAACTGCCCCTGGCGCAGGTGGGACCCCACCTGCGCCGTGCGGCGCGCCGGGCCGTGCTGTCGGGAGACCAGACGCGCATGGGCCTGGTCGCCCGGGTCATCGTCACGGAGCTGCTGCGCCGCGGCGACCTGGTGCGGGTGGCCGCCGAGGGCGGGGCCGATCTGGCCGGCAAGTTCTGCCTGCTGAGGGAAACCCGCCGGTTCCTGGATATCTCGGCGGTGGACGGAGAACCCGAGGGTGCGCCGGAGGCTGCCCCCGATCCGCCGGTTGCGGCCCCGGCCCCGGCGGCGACGACCCCTGCCCTGGACCTCTCGGACCTGATCAGGGTCCTGGAGGACGCGGGCCGCATGGATCTCCACGATCCGCAGGCGGGGGAAGCGGGCGCCGTCATCGACGGCATCCTGGCCCTCATGGGCCGGTACCTGCCCCAGGTCCGCCTGTTCGTGGTGCTGCACGACGCGGCCGGCGTGCCCGCCGACGCCCGCTGCGTCTTTGCGGCCGATCCGCGGGAAACCACGCAGGGGTGGCAGGCGGTGCGCCCCCCCAACGGCGCCGTGTGGATCACCGGGCCGTCGGAGCTGCCCGGGCGGATCCGGGCCCGCGACCACGGAGGCGACGACGCCGAACCGGGGGCCGCACCGTTCGTCTTCGCGGCCGCCGCGGCGGTCCCGTTGCACGAGCCGGCCGCCGGCGACGACCCGACGGCCGAGGGGCGCGAGGTGGGCCTGCTCTACCTGGTCCTGGGCGAGCAGTGGGAGCGCGACGGCGCCATCCGCCTGGCCCGCCGGGTGGCGGGCTTCGTCTCCCGGCGTTGGCGCAACCAGCGGGACGTCAACCGGCGGATCCACAACGACGGGCTGACGGGGGTCTACAACCGCCGCTACTTCGACAACCAGTTCACCCACGAGCTGGAGCGCGCCCGCCGTTCGGGTGTGCCGCTTACCCTCGTCCTGGCGGACCTGGACCGTTTCAAGGCCGTCAACGACAGCCTCGGCCACGCCACCGGGGACCGGGTCCTGAAGATGGTGGCCCAACGCCTGCTGGATGAGCTGCGGCGCATCGACCACGTGTGCAGGATCGGCGGCGAGGAGTTCGCCCTCATCCTGCCGGACACGTCGCCGGCCGCGGCGCGGGACGTGATGCGCCGCCTGCTGGACGCCGTGTTCGCCGTCGACGCGGTGGTGGACGGCGAACCCCGCCAGGTGCGCGCCACGTTCTCCTACGGCGTCGTCACCTCGCCGGACGCGGGCACCGACGCCTTCGAGCTGTACCGCAAGGCCGACGCCATGCTCTACCTCTCCAAGGACGCGGGGCGCAACCGATGCCATTTCTGGAGCAGCGACGGCGAACACGGCGAGATGCTGCCCCGGAACGATGCCTCCTCCTCCTGAGCACCCTGCTGGATCTTGCCTGCCGCTGGTGGCCGCCGGCCTGGGCGGCGCTGTTCCTGCTCGGCGCCGCGGCCGGGGCCGCCC
>JACZKN010000546.1 GCA_014859985.1 Candidatus Krumholzibacteriia bacterium
TGCTTTACTGGATCTCATGAAAGACGGCTTCCTTTGACAGGGAATTTGGTGACTTCGCACTCCCATAATCCCATGTCTGAAGCCGTCTTTCAACCTTTTCAGCCCTTTCGAATGCTCGGATTTATGCAATCATGGGGTAGAGAAGTACTGAGGAAGAGCCAAGACTCTCTGGTTGATCAGATGGAGGAGTTGAAGAGACGGACCCTGGACATTGTGTCTCGAGACGGCTTTCTTGCGTTTGGTTCAAAAACGCTAGCATCGACGAGTGAACTGATCGGAGGCGCGCACCAACGCGGTGAGCTCCCGGCGAAGATCAAGCCAAGATTTGTAGATGATCTATTGGAAAAAGGTGTATGCATTTGCAATCGAGAGATCGGCGCAGACGAGGTCACGGCGTTAGAGCGATGGCGATCCTGCACGGGTTTAGCGGAGCTCGAGGAGACTATTGCCCTTACTCGTGGTGCGGTTGATTCGTTGACAGCGCGTCGGGAAGTGCTGTTCCAGTCGCTTGCGGAGCTTATTGCGGACCGTCAAAAGTACAATGCAGAGCTAAGAGGCGTACGGAAAGAACTTGGCGATATCGAGGATGCTCTAGGGGCTGCGGGCGGAGAAGACGCAGAGAAGATCGCTCGTCGGCTCGCGGAATTGCATAAAAACGAGGTTGATGCTAAAGTTTCGGAACGAAGGCTCGAGGACGAGATTGCCGAACTTGATGAAGAGCTCGAGCTTTGCAAGAGCGAATTGAAGCACCTACGAGCCCAAGGCGTTGAGGCTGAGCTGATTAAGAAACAGAAGGAAAGCGTTGATAACGTCGCGGACGCGCTTGAGGCAATCAAGAACCTACAGACCGATGACGTTCGCAGGGCGGTCAGTTCGAGTGTCGAAGAAATATGGTCTCGTGTGGCGATCAAAGATTACATTGCTAGCCTCGGAAACGACTTTAGACTTTCTCTCAAGAAGCGCGTTCACGGAGTTGAGGTCCCTGTGTATGGGCCGTCGACTGGAGAAAAGCAGGTCTTGGCGTTGTCGTTTGTTGCCAGCCTAGTTAGAAAGGCCGCTGAGAACCTTGAAGCGCACCGCAGCGACCCCGGTGCCGGAGCGCCAATCGGGGGGGAATATCCGTTGGTCATGGATTCAGCGTTTGGGAGTCTTGAGGATGAGTATCGTGAGTCTGTCGCGCAGTGGATCCCCACTCTAGCCCAACAGGTTGTCCTGCTTGTATCGAATTCGCAGTGGAAACACGAGGTGGAATCGTCGGTCCGTGAACGCATCGGCAAAGAGTACATATTGGAATTGCACAGCAGTAAGGCGGGCTCGGAGAGGGCTATCGACTGCGGTGGCGTAAAATATGACTATGTGGTTGAAACGACAGAACCTTCCGAGTTTACCAAGATAGCTGAGGTTAAGTAATGGAAAAGAGAATTTCTCCTCCGCGAGAATACGAGGAGCTATTGGATGAGCTGGTCGCTGAGGGGGGCGCAGGGAATGGTCGTGCGGTCTTTCGCACGAAACAGAAGGCCATGATGTTTGCCGCTGCACTAGGCGCAGCCCGCGGTCGCCGGACACCTCTTAAGGCCAAGGGAACACAGATTCGCTTTGATATCTTTCAAAACGCTATGGACGATGGGTTTGTACGTGCCGTCGGGGCTGCTGCATCTTGCGATTTGACTGTTCTGGGTCCCGATCGGCAAGAAGAGCTCGCAACGATCTTTGAGGAGTACGCTTGTACCGGGTTGGAAGAAATGTCGGACATCTTCCGGACGGGGACCGGATCAAGGCTGGAAATTGTTGTCGACCTAATAATGAAGACTCGACTGGCGCCGCAAGAAGGAGATGACGTCGATGAGGAGCTTCTTCGTGACCTAATGGGTTAGGAGGGGACCAACAAGTAATACAAGTACATGCCTCGCATCGTCGTTGGTATACATTTGATGTTCAGAGAGTAACAGGTGACCTTTATGAATCGCATGACAATGAGGCACTTTGAGCGGAAAGACTTCGAGCGCGAGACCTTTTTATCAGTTGGCGGGAGAGAACAGCTTCGAGCGGCCGAGCTGTACGAAAGTTGGGGTGGGGAGCCGTCGCCAATTGAATAATGCGTGGCGAATGGGCGTCTCCCCGTTAGCTGCGGTAAACACCGAATTTGAGTGTAATCTCGGCTGAATTACCGTAGGAGGGCTATTTCTTCAATCATCTGCGTAAGATTATCAAGGTTTACGCGATGGTCCCACGAGATACGAATACTGCTGTCAATCGAGTCATTATGGACTTTCATGGCGACAAGAACGTGTGAGCGCGAGCGAGAAGCGGAAGTGCATGCGGAGCCATTGGAGACGCAATACCGTCCGCGAAGCGCAACAAAGATTGCCTCTGCGTCGATCGGGCTGAAATCGACACAAATGCAGTTGGGAAGGGCCTCGCCGGAGCCGACAATAGAGAAGCCGAGGCCCTCGACCAGCGCAACCAACTGGTCCCGGACTTCATGGCACTTCCGAAATGTAGCTTCAACTCTCGCCGCCTTGATCTCAGAGGCAAGTCCCAACCCCGCGACCGCTGCTACTGGTATGGTCCCAGGCCGCAGGCCAGCCTCTTGGCCGCCCCCATGCATGATTGGTCGAATCTTGAGGTGTACTTGACGGCGCCTGTTGACCGCAAGGGCGCCAATGCCCTTGGGCGCGCCGATCTTGTGTCCGCTAACTGATACGAGATCTGCATCGCGGAGGAACTGCTGGCCCGGGAGCTTGCAGAAGGATTGTGCCGCGTCCGTATGGACAAGAACGTTGCGATCGTGAAGTTGGCCAATTAGTTCGCGGATAGGTTGGACGGCGCCGGTTTCGTTGTTGGCATGGATTATGGTCGCAAGCAGAGTGTTGTCTCGAATCGCGTCCATAACGGCTGAAGCAGAGATGGCTCCGCTACTTGCAGGGGGAACAAACGTAATCGAAAACCCCTGGGATTCGAGGAATCGGCAGGGCTCCAGTACAGACTTGTGCTCGATCGCTGTCGTGATTATGTGATTCTTGCCTGCATCGCGCCCGTATTCAGCTAATCCAAGAAGTGCCAGATTGTTGCTTTCCGTTGCACCGCTCGTAAAATGGATTTCAGCGGGTTCAAAAGAAATGGCGGCAGCGACTTGGCGGCGCGCGTGTTCCAAGGCTCGTTTTGCATCGGTCCCCATTTCGTGCGTCCGGCTACCGGCATTGCCAAAATCCTCAACCATGTACCGCATGACCAGATCGGCAACTTCGGGCTCAACCGGGGTCGTTGCACAAAAATCCAAGTAAACTGGCCGCTTGGCTCCCATGGTGCCTGTCTGTCTCCTTTTAAGCAAAAATACGTTGACAAAAACACGTACGCCGGTAATCTCTTCACATACTAGCGCCGCCCGCAGCTAAAAACAAGTGCGATCGGGGGGAATCATGGATCCGGGCTTCGGCTATGTCTTTCCGGCAATTAGAGGTATTCAGGCAGGTCGTGAGTTCTATGTCTCGATGTGCCCACTCAGGCTCTTGAACAAGCTCTTTAGCTACGACGAAGAAGAGGTTCGTCCGGAAATGCGGGCCCAGCGCACCTTGAACAAGGCTCGCATCCCTGAAATGGCCCGCTACATGACCAAGAACGCCAAGGGGTACGTTTTTTCGGCGATCACGGCGTCCGTGGACGGTACACTGAAATTTGATCCCGCCGATGAATCCGCCGAGGGGCGCAAGATCGGGTCCCTCCACGTGTCACTCGATGCACGCTTCATCATCAACGATGGCCAGCACCGCCGTGCCGCAATCAAGACCGCTCTCGAAGAGCGCCCCGATCTAGGAGATGAAACTATCGCGGTCGTTCTGTTCGTTGACCGCGGACTGAAGCGCTCCCAGCAGATGTTCGCGGATCTCAATCGCCACGCGGTCAGGCCCAGTAAGTCATTGGGTGTGCTCTTTGATCACCGAGACGAAATGGCGCAGATGATTCGGCTGGCGATCCTGAACTCGGAATTCTTTCGCGATATCGTAGAACTGGAACGCAGCTCGCTGTCTAAAGGGTCGCGCAAGCTCGTTACGCTCAGCTCCCTCTATGGGGGCACCATGGCACTATTTGATGGCGTCGAGATCGGATCCCAGGACGATGGGGTCAAGCTCGCGCGGGAGTTCTGGGAGTCCGTGGCGCGGAATATCCCCGAGTGGCGCATGGTTCAGGAGCGTAAGATGGCTGCTCGTGGAGTGCGGGAGGACTTCATCCACTCGCATGGGACAGTGATCCACTCGATCGGCTATGTTGGCAACGCGCTACTCAAGCGTGACCCAAAGACCTGGAAGCGTTCCTTGGCCAAGATCAAGACAATCGACTGGGCACGCTCCAACCATCGTCTTTGGGAGGGGCGGGCCATGACCGGCGGCCGCGTCCAGAAGGCCAGGAACAACGTCGTTCTGACAGTTAACGCAATCAAGCGCCATATCGGTCTGCCGCTCAGCCCGGAAGAGCAGCGAGTCGAAGACGCGTTCATGGGGATGAAAAATGTCGGGTGACGCGAAGTCGGTGTTCCGCGAAGGCGGGTTTCGTGCCGTCATTGCGGCCGTACACGAAGAAATCCAGGAGATCTACCTTTCGGATAAGACGCCCTGGGTTATCGGCTACAGCGGGGGCAAGGATTCCACGGCGATACTGCAACTGTGCTGGAACGCCGTCGCGGAGCTGCCGGTCGAGAAGCGGACGAAGCCGATCCACGTGATCAGCACGGACACGCTTGTCGAGAACCCGGTCGTCGCGCTTTGGGTAAACCGATCCCTGGAGGTCATGGCTGACGCCGCCCGTGTACAGTCCATGCCGATAGTACCCCACAGGTTGACGCCCAAGCTGAGCCAGTCATTCTGGGTCAACCTGATTGGGCGGGGGTACCCCGCGCCGCGGCTCAAATTTCGGTGGTGCACCGAGCGGTTGAAGATCCATCCGTCGAACGACTTCATTCGTCAAACCGTCCAGGAGCACGGCGAAGTGATCCTGGTCCTGGGGATCCGGAAGGCCGAGAGCTCGAAGCGCGCCGCCACCATGGCCCGTCACGGCAAGAAGTCCGTTCGGGACCGCCTGACCCCAAACGCTAGCATGCAGAACAGCCTCATCTACACACCGATCGAAAGCTGGTCGAACGACGACGTGTGGATGTACCTCATGCAGGTTAAGAACTCCTGGGGTTACAACAACAAGGACCTGCTAACCATGTATCAGGGGGCGACGGCGGACGGCGAATGCCCGTTGGTCGTTGACACCAACACGCCCAGTTGTGGCAACAGCCGTTTCGGCTGCTGGGTGTGCACATTGGTCGATGAGGACAAATCGATGACCGCGATGGTTCAGAACGACATCGAGAAGGAGTGGATGGCTCCGCTTCTGGAGATCCGCAACGAACTCGATTTCCGCACCGAAGCTGCCCGGCAGCGGGACCAGGCCAACCGCGACATGCGCCGCATGACGGGTCAGGTCAAGTACTTCGAGGATAAGGAGGGCCGAGGGCGTCTGATCAAGGGGCCCTACACCCAGAAAGCCCGCGCTCATTGGCTGCGGCGTGTACTTGAAGCCCAGCGCCTCGTCCGGGAGCGCGGACCCGTGGAGGTCCGGAACTGGGATCTCATCACGCTCGGTGAACTCGAGGAGATCCGCCGGATCTGGGTAGGCGAGAAGCACGAGGTGGAGGACTTGCTCCCCAGGATCTACGAGGAGGAGACCGGGGCGCCTTATCCTGGCCCAAACGCGGAAGAGGACCCCGTCCTGAACGATTCAGCTCTGAAAGTGCTCCGCGACATCACCGGGGACAACGAGCTCCACTACGAGTTGGTGCGCAATCTTCTGGACATCGAGCGGCAGTATCGGAACCGCGCGCTGCGACGGGGTCTGTTTCACGATCTGAAACAGGCAATCAGCCGGTGTTTCTACGACGGAGAGGACGACGCTCTGGAGCGAGCCCGCACGCGGGCCCAGCTGCGAGACACCGAGAGCACCGACGAGCTTAGGGAGCTGGCGGCACAGGAAGGGGGCGCATCGTGAGACTCACGCGAGTCACCTTCCATGACTATCGAGTCTATGCGGGCAAGCAGCACATTGATTTGGCGCCACCGGCCGCAGACAAGCCCGTCGTTTTGATCGGCGGACTGAACGGTGAGGGCAAGACGACGCTCCTGGAGGGGATCCAGTTGGCCTTATATGGCCGCCGCTCCGAGGTTTGGCAGCAGAACGGGACGAACTATACGGAATACCTAGCCCAGTCCATTCATCGTAGCGGCGACCCGCGCGGTGGGGCGATGGTCGAGGTCGAGTTCGAGGCCATCGACCAGGATGCCCTGCGTCAGTTCAAGGTGCAGCGGTCGTGGAAGGTCAATGGCGGTGGAAAGGTCATCGAGTACGTGCAGGTCTTTCTGGACGGACAGCTCGACAAGCTGTTGTCCGAGGACTGGAACGACCAGGTCGAGCGCTTCATCCCGGCGCGACTTGCTGGGCTGTTTTTCTTCGATGGCGAGAAGATTAAGCACTATGCGGATCCTCAGCGCTCGCAGGAGCTCATCGAACGCGGCGTCCTGTCGCTCCTAGGGATTGATTTGCTTGATCAGCTGGATGTTGACTTGAAGGGGCTGGAAGCCAGGATCGCGAAGGGTGTCCGCAAAGGCGGTACCGACGCGGCGGGGACGCAGTTGGAGGAGAAGCGCGATGCACTGAGAGCGGAAGAGCGGGCACTCCAAGAGCAGGTTGACCAGCTTGGGAAAGAGCGCGAGCGCCAGGTGTTCGTTTGCGAGGAATGCGATCGGGAATATGTGAACCGGGGCGGAACGCTGTTTGAACAGCGGATCAAGCTCGAGAGTGATCGCAAACGGATCCATGACCGCAGGACCGATCTGGAGCGGGGGCTAATCGAGGTAGCGTCCGGATGCCTTCCGCTACGCTTGGCCGAGAACCTCTTAGCCCAATGCGCCCAGCAGATGTTGATCGAGTACAGCGTGTCCTCTGCCCGCGCGGCGTTGAACGAAATGTCGAAGCAGCAGAAGCGCCTCGGCAACTTGTTCCGGAAGAAAAAAGTGGCCAAGGCGACGCAGGATTTGATGCGGGAGTTCTTCGAAGGGGAAGCAGCGGAACTCAAGGAAGTGGCTGCAATGCCGGGCTATCTCAACTCCAGCGACATGGACTACGTTGCGGCCAAGGAGTTGCTCGAGACTCGCCTCGACGCCGAGCGAGGCAAGGCCGCCGATATTCTGAAGGATCTGCGGCAGGTTGACGCTGATCTTCAGTCACTGGACCGAAAGCTGGCCGCTGTGCCTGATGATGAGGCCGTGGCTGCGTCCATGAAGCGCCGCGAGAGCGCGCGACACAAGTTGGCCGTCCTTGAAGGTAAGATGGCGCAAGTAGAGGAGACAAGACGGGTTGTCGAGGTTCACCTCGGCGAAGCGGAAAAGGCGCTGCACAAGCATCTCGTGCGGGCCCTTGAGGGCGCCCAAGACCAGGCGGACAACGCCAGGGTGCTTGATCACGCAGAACGTGTTCGCGATACCCTAGTTGAATTGCGCGAGCGCCTTGTGCGGCGCCGACTCGCCGCTTTGGAGCAAACAATCAAGGAGTCGTATGCGAATCTCATGCGCAAGAACGGCATGATTGCGGAGATCTCCATCGATCCCCAAAGCTATCAGCTCTCGCTGCGCAACCGTGAGGGTAGCGAAATCGCGCCGGATTGGCTTTCGGCCGGCGAGCGCCAGCTTCTTGTCGTCGCGATCCTGTGGGGCTTGGCGCGGGCGTCGGGGCGGGGGCTTCCTGTCATTGTCGATACGCCGCTAGGGCGCCTGGATAGCAGCCATCGTGACAATCTTGTGCGCCACTATTTCCCTCACGCCAGCCACCAGGTGATTCTGCTCTCGACGGACGAGGAGATCATCGGGCGGACGCTCAAACTGTTGTCGCCGGCGATCGGACATAGGTATCGGCTGGTCTATGACGACGTCCGTGACGCGACCACGATCGAGACGGGCTATTTCAAGGAGAGGGCCCATGCCAATTGAGACGGTTAGGATTTCGAAGTCCGGCAAGGACCAGTTGGCCACTCTCAAGCGGCGGACGAAGATCCCGACGTGGAACGTGCTTTGCCGTTGGGGCTTTTGCATTTCCGTGGCTGAGCCATCGCCGCCGCATGCGTACCGAGGTGAATCTGAGTATCCGATCGAGATGACCTGGAAGACCTTTACGGGTGAGCACGACGGGCTCTACTTGGCGGTGCTGAAGGAACGGTGCAGAAAGGACGGAGTCGACATCACCGATGAGAATCTGCAGGCTCAGCTGCGGTTGCATATCCATCGGGGGATATCGTATCTGGCCGGTGATCGCAGCCTTCAGTCGATCGGTGATTTGGTATCTATGGCGCTATAACGGCGCGCCAACCTGGAGAGGGACGGCAGGCATTGACGAGGGAACTTCGTGGTGAAGGCGGTTCAAACCTGGTCGTAGAATTTCGGGAGGGTGAATATTGGCGAATCCCGCGCAGCTGAATTGGGAGTAACTCCAAACCATGCCCCAATCCCCCCTTGCCCCACTCCAATCAAAGACTATCTTAGTCGCCGCAGCAGTTTCATTGGCGCTCAGATTTGCGGTTTCGCCACATTTTGCCCTCGGAACATTCCTGACCGCCCTCTGGGCGGTCGTCTGGTTCCGCAGCACCGAGGGCCTGATCCGCGCCGCCGCCCGCCCCAAGGGCCAGCCCCGCAACGAGCGGGCGCTCCTGGGCTGGGGCGCCGTGAAATTGGCTGTTTACGGATTGGCGGTCTGGGTGTTATTTTCCCGGCCGTTTCCCGCACTGAGCCACGCCGTGGGCTTCACCCTGATGATGGTGGTCCTGGTGGTCGGTGGGGCGCGCCTAAGCGTCTCCAGCCCCCCGGCCCAGCCCCGACAGGATGACGATGCAGACGACCCCTAAGGCTTCGCACGCGACCCTCGCCATCGCGCTGGGCGCCTTGCTGTTCGCCGCCGGCGCCTTCGCCCAGGAAGCCTATCCCGACGACCCCCACGGCCACGACCCCGCCGTGACCCACGCCGATTCGGCCGGCCCCCACGGCGACGCCCACGCCCAGGACGCCCACGCAGCCGACCTCCACGGCGCCGCCGCCCACGCCGACGACCACGGCGCCCACGGCTCCATGCCCCACCTCCCCTCGGCCCTGACCTTCCTGGACGGCTACGCCTGGGTCCCCCCCGCCGCCAAGTCCTTCATGAAGGACTACAAGGACCCCATCTTCTCCCTCTTCGTGGCCCTGGTCCTGGCCGTCCTGTTCGTGGCGCTCAGCCGCCGGCTGGACCCCCGCCGCCCCGGCCGCACCCAGATGGCCGCCGAGATGCTCCTGGGCGGGCTGTACTCCCTGTTCCGCACCATCATCGGCGAGGACGCCCGGCGGTACACGCCCTTCTTGGGCAGCCTGTTCATCTTCATCTGGTTCAACAACCTGTTCGGCCTGGTCCCGTTGGGCCACGCCGCGACCAGCAGCTTCGCCAACACCACCTTCGCCCTGGGCGGGCTCACGTTCCTGTACGTCCAGCTCATCGCCCTGAAGCTGAACGGGCCCAAGGGCTACCTGTTCCACATGGCGGGCTCGCCCCGGTCGGGGGTCGAGTGGGCCCTGGTGCCCCTGTTCTTCCCGCTGCACCTGGTGGGCGAGCTGATCAAGCCCGTCAGCCTGTCGCTGCGTCTGTTCGGCAACATCTTCGGCGAGGACACCCTGGTCGCGACCATGGTGCTGCTGGGCGCCGGGGTCAGCTATAGCCTCAGCGGGGGCGCCTGGTTCGTGCCGGGCCTGCCCCTGCAGTTCCCGTTCTACTTCCTGGGGCTGTTGTCCTGCACCATCCAGGCGCTGGTCTTCACGCTCCTGGCCACCGTCTACATCGCCCTGTGGCTGCCGCACGGTCACCACGACGAGGCCCACGGGCACTAGAACCGGACGAAACGGCGTCCGGAACCACGGCGGGCACGGCCCGCGAACCTGACACGCGCGCACGCGTCTAGGAGGAACAATGGACCTGCTCGGACTTGCTCTCCCCATCGGTCTCGGCCTGGCCGCCATCGGCTCGGGCCTGGGTCTGGGCCGCGCCATCGAGGGCGGCATGAACGCCATGGGCCGTCAGCCGGAGGCCATCGGCCAGATCCAGACGGCCATGATCATCGGCTGCGCCTTCATCGAGGCCCTGACGATCTACGCCCTGGTCGCGACCATCCTGCTGATGGGCAAGGTCGGCTAGACGAGTTGGACGAGACCCGGCGTGCGCGCACGTGACGCGGGGGGCGGCCCGGCCGCTCCCCCGTCGCCCCCGCGGCCGCCTGGTGGAACCGTCTGAAGGGAATCCAGCATGGAATTCGTGACGCCGAATTTGACCAACCTGCTGACCACCGCGGTGGGGTTCATCCTCTTCGTGTGGGTGCTGGCGAAGTTCGCCTGGGGGCCCATCCTGACGCTGCTGGACCAGCGGCGGGACGCCATCCAGGGCGACTACGCCGCCGCCGAGAAGAACCTCGAGGAGGCGGAGCAGCTGCGGGGCGAGTTCGAGTCCAAGCTGCACGACATCAAGGTCATCGAGCGCGAGAAGGTCCAGGAGGCCGTCAAGCGCGGCGAGGGCCTGGCCGCCTCCATCGTGGCCAAGGCCAACGAGGACGCCGTCCAGAAGGTGGCCAAGGCCGAGGAGGACATCGAGCTCGAGACGCAGCAGGCGCAGCTGGTCCTGCGCGACTCGGTGGTCGCCATGGCCATCGGGGCGGCCGAGAAGGTCATCGGCGAGCGGCTGGACGACCAGCTGCACCGCCGGCTGATCCAGGAGTACATCGACTCCATCGGCCCCGGGAGCGCGCCCCATGCGTGATCGCAAGGTCGCCACCCGCTACGCCGAGGCCCTGCTGCGGTCCGCCAAGCGGGCCGGCGTGCTCGACGGCGTGGCCGAGAGCTACGCCTCGCTGCGCGAGATGCAGATCGGCCGGTCGGACCTGCGCACCTTCCTGGACAGCCCCCAGGTGCGCACCCAGGAGAAGAAGGAGCTGCTGCACAAGGTCTTCGACGGCCGGCTGGAGCCGCTGCTGCTGAACTTCATCAGCCTGCTGCTGGACAAGAACCGCATCGAGAACTTCCGCGACATCGGCGAGGAGTTCGCCCACCTGGTGGAGCAGGAGCGGGGCGTGATGCGCGCGCGGGTCACCACCGCGATCGCGCTGCCCGCGGACCTGGAACAGCAGCTGCAGGCCAGGCTCGGCGCCCTGACGGGCAAGACCATGATTCTCGAGAAGCGCGTGGATCCCGCGGTGATCGGGGGCGTGAAGGTGGTCATGGAGGACAAGATCCTCGACGGCACCGTGCGCACCAACCTCGACCTGCTGCGCAAGACGCTGGAGAAAGCCCCGGTCCGCTAGACCGACGGCGCGAAGGAGAACGGCTTTGAAACTCCGCCCTGAAGAGATCAGCTCCGTCCTGGCGCAGGAGCTCGACCGCTACGGTCGCGACCTCGAGGTCGAGAGCACCGGCACCATCCTGCAGGTGGGCGACGGCATCGCCCGCGTCTACGGCCTGCAGGACGTCATGGCCGGCGAGATGGTGAAGTTCCCCGGGGACATCTTCGGCATCGTGCTGAACCTCGAGGAGGACTCCGTCGGCGTCGCCATCATGGGCTCGGACACCGAGATCAAGGAAGGCGACCAGGTCAGCCGCACCGGCGCCATCGCCTCGGTGCCCGTGGGCAGCGGCGTGGTGGGGCGCGTGCTCAACGCCGTGGGCCAGCCGCTGGACGGCGAGGGCCCGGTGGTCAGCAACGAGACCCGCAGCATCGAGCTGAAGGCGCCGGGCGTGACGGCGCGCCAGCCGGTGAACCAGTCCCTCGCGACGGGCCTGAAGGCCATCGACTCGATGATCCCCATCGGCCGGGGCCAGCGCGAGCTGATCATCGGCGACCGCGGCACCGGCAAGACGGCCATCGCCATCGACACCATCATCAATCAGAAGGGCAAGGGCGTGCACTGCTTCTACGTGGCCATCGGCCAGAAGCAGTCCACCGTGGCCACGGTGCACAAGCGCCTGAAGGACACCGGCGCGATGGAGTACACCACCATCATCGCCGCCAACGCGTCCGACCCCGCGCCCATGCTGTACCTGGCGCCCTACACCGGCGTCACCATGGCCGAGCACCTGATGTGGCAGGGCAAGGACACCCTGGTGGTCTACGACGACCTCTCCAAGCAGGCCAACGCCTACCGCCAGATGTCGCTGCTGCTGCGCCGGCCGCCCGGGCGCGAGGCCTACCCGGGCGACGTGTTCTACCTGCACAGCCGCCTGCTCGAGCGCGCGGTCAAGCTCTCGGACGAGAACGGCGGCGGCTCGCTGACGGCGCTGCCCATCATCGAGACCCAGGCGTCGGACGTGTCGGCCTACATCCCGACCAACGTCATCTCCATCACCGACGGCCAGATCTTCCTGGAGAGCGACCTGTTCTACCAGGGCGTGCGGCCGGCCATCAACGTGGGCATCTCCGTGTCGCGAGTCGGCGGCGCGGCCCAGACCAAGGCCATGAAGAAGGTGGCCGGGTCGCTGCGCCTGGACCTGGCCCAGTACCGCGAGTTGGCGGCCTTCGCCCAGTTCGGCAGCGACCTGGACAAGGCCACCCAGCGGCAGCTGACCCGCGGCGAGCGCATGGTCGAGATCCTCAAGCAGGACCAGTACGTGCCCATGCCGGTGGAGAAGCAGGTCACCATCATCTTCGCCGCCAGCAAGGGGTTCCTGGACACGGTGCCCGTCGACCAGGTCGCGGCCTGGGAGAAGGGCTTCCACGCGTTCATGGAACAGAAGCACTCGGCGGTGCTGCAGGCCATCGCCACCAGCGGCAAGCTGGACGACGACACGGTCGAGCACCTGACCGCGGCGATCCGGGAGTACGCGCAGACCCGCGCCTAGGCGCGGCGTCCCGTTGGCATAGAGAGGCAGGAGGTCGCCCGTGGCGGGAGCCGGGGTCAAGCTACTGAACAAGCGGATCCGCTCGGTCAAGAGCACGCAGCAGATCACCAAGGCCATGAAGATGGTCGCGGCGTCCAAGCTGCAGCGCTCCCAGGGCCGGATGCTGGCCGCGCGCCCCTATTCGCGCAAGCTGGCCGAGCTGATGGGCCAGCTGGCCGGCAAGACCGACATCGAGCACCCGCTGTTCGAGGTGCGGCCGGTCGCCAAGCGCCTGTTCCTGGTCATCACCTCGGACAAGGGCCTGTGCGGCTCGTACAACACGAACCTGCTGAAGCTGGCCCACAAGGCGATCGACAGGTCGGTGGCCGAGGGCGTCCAGACCGAGATCTACGCCGTCGGGCGCAAGGGCGCCGAGTACTTCCGCAAGCGGGGCTACACCGTGTTCGCCGGCCACACCGACTTCTCCGGCGACATGAACGCCGAGCGCGGCAAGCTGGTGGGCGAGAAGCTGGTCGCCGCGTTCCTGGACCGCTCGTTCGACGAGGTGCGGGTCGTCTACGCCCAGTTCGTCTCGGCCATGACCCAGCGGCCGGTGGAGGTGGGGCTGCTGCCGATTGCGCCCGAGGCCGCGACGGCGGGCGACGACGCCAGGAAGCGGGACATCGACTACATCTGGGAGCCCAGCCAGGAAGAGCTGTTCGCGGTGCTCTTGCCGCTGTACCTGCGCAACCGGGTGTTCATGCTCCTGAGCGAGGCCTTCACCAGCGAGCACGCGGCGCGCATGGCCAGCATGAGCGCGGCCACCGAGAACGCGGGCGAGATGATCTCGGCCCTGACGCTGCAGCGCAACCGCGAGCGGCAGGCGGCCATCACCAGTGAACTGCTGGACATCGTGGGCGGCGCCAACGCCCTGTAGGTTTTGGACTTTGGACTGCGAGAGCAAGGAGACACGCATGGCCGGG
This sequence comes from Candidatus Krumholzibacteriia bacterium, assembly GCA_014859985.1. Lineage (GTDB taxonomy): Bacteria > Krumholzibacteriota > Krumholzibacteriia > LZORAL124-64-63 > LZORAL124-64-63 > JACZKN01. The sequence goes on from JACZKN010000546.1 coordinate 13,895, forward strand.
AACTACGGGAAGGTCCAGCAGGTCATCGGGCCCACGGTGGACCTCGAGTTCGATTCGGATCACCTGCCCCAGATGCTGACCGCCATCCACATCGTGGACGAGAAGAGCGGCATCGACCTGATCACCGAGGTCGCCCAGCACATCGGCAACAACGTAGTGCGCACCATCGCCATGGACTCGACCGACGGCCTGGTGCGGGGGATGAAGGGCCTGGACACGGGCGCGCCCATCTCCGTGCCCGTGGGCAAGCAGTGCCTGGGGCGGCTGTTCAACCTGCTGGGCAAGCCCCTGGACGGCAAGGGCGACCTGGCCAACCCCGAGCAGACCATGCCCATCCACGCCTCGCCCCCGGATCTGACCAACCAGGGCGAGGCCAACGAGATCTTCGAGACCGGCATCAAGGTCGTGGACCTGCTGGCGCCCTACGCCAAGGGCGGCAAGATCGGCCTGTTCGGCGGCGCCGGCGTGGGCAAGACCGTGATCGTGCAGGAGTTGATCCACGCCATCGCCACCCAGCACGGCGGCTACTCCGTGTTCTGCGGCGTGGGCGAGCGCACCCGCGAGGGCAACGACCTGTGGTTGGAGATGACCGAGTCGGGCGTGATCGAGAACACCGCGCTGGTGTTCGGGCAGATGAACGAGCCGCCGGGCGCCCGCCTGCGCGTCGCCCTGTCGGGGCTGACCATGGCCGAGTACTTCCGCGACGAGATGAACCAGGACGTGCTGCTGTTCATCGACAACATCTTCCGGTTCACGCAGGCGGGCTCGGAAGTGTCGGCGCTGCTGGGCCGCATGCCGTCGGCGGTGGGCTACCAGCCCACCCTGGCCACGGAGATGGGGCAGCTGCAGGAGCGGATCACGTCGACGCGTTCTGGCTCGATCACCTCGGTGCAGGCCATCTACGTGCCCGCGGACGACTTGACCGACCCGGCGCCGGCCACGGCGTTCTCGCATCTTGATGCGACGACGGTGCTGTCGCGGCAGATCGCCGAGCTGGGCATCTACCCTGCGGTCGACCCGCTGGACTCGACCAGCCGCATCCTGACCCCGGGCATCCTGGGCGAGGAGCACTACGCCCTGGCGCGCCAGGTGCAGACCATTTTGCAGCGGTACAAGGACCTGCAGGACATCATCGCCATCCTGGGCATGGACGAGCTGTCGGACGACGACAAGGTCATCGTATCCCGCGCCCGCAAGATCCAGAAGTTCCTGTCGCAGCCGTTCTTCGTGGCCGAGACCTTCACCGGCAAGCCGGGCCGCTACGTCAAGCTGGAGGACACGATCCGCTCGTTCAAGGGGCTGGTCGCGGGCGAGTACGACCACATCCCCGAGCAGGCGTTCTACATGTGCGGCGACATCGACGAGGTGCTGGTCAACTACGAGAAGATGCAGGCGGAAGGCTAGGTTACGCGATGGCCAAGAGCTTCAAGGTCGTGATCACGACCCCCGACGCCACGGCGTTCGAGGGCGAGGCGGTCTCGGCCGTCCTGCCGGGCCTGGCCGGGTACCTGGGCATCTGGGCCAACCATGCGCCGCTGGTGGCGGCGATCGCGCCCGGGGTGGTCACCCTGCGGCTGGACGACGCCGGCAACGAGAAGCAGATGGCCGTGGGGCTGGGGTTCGTCGAGGTTTCGGACAACGTCGTGAACCTGATGACCGACACCTGCGAGCTGTCGCACGAGATCGACGTGGACCGGGCGCGCAAGGCCCTGGAGCGCGC
>JACZKN010000547.1 GCA_014859985.1 Candidatus Krumholzibacteriia bacterium
GCTGCGCGCCGGCGAAGGCCTTGGCGACCTCGTCGGCGTCCAGGCCCGGCGCGCAGCTGACCACCGGCCGCAGGGTCCGCCCGGGCAGCATGCTGGCTGCGGCCCGGGCCGCGATGCGCAGCACCGGCAGCAGCTGGGCCAGCTCCTGCCGCCGGCTGCCCGGCAGCAGGGCCAGGGTCAGCATCTGGTCCCGCGCGTCGATGACCTGCTCCCGCGCCGCGACCGCGCCCTCGAAGTCCCAGCCGCCGCCGTAGTCCTCCATCAGGGGATGGCCCATCGGAAAGACGTCGAAGCCGCGCTGCGCGAAATACTCCGCCTCGAAGGGCAGCACCGTGCCCAGCCGGTCGATGCGCCGGCGGAAACCCGCGGTCCGCCACCCGCCCCAGGCCCACACCTGGGGCGCGACCAGCCAGAAGACCGGCACGCCGGCGGCGCGCGCCCGCCCCGCCAGGTGGGAGTTGAAACCGGGGAAGTCGATCGGGACGAAGACGTCGACCTCGCCGCCGCGCAGATGGGCCGCCGCTTCCCGTCGCGCCCGCAGCAGCCGGCGCGCCTGGCCCAGCACCTCGGCGAAGCCCATCACCGCCAGGTCGGCCGAGTCGCGCACCAGCACGGCCCCGGCCGCGGCCGTCCGCGGTCCCGCCAGGGCGGAGATCCGCACCTGCGGGTCGCGGGCGCGCAGGGCGGCGCAGAGGGCGGCGCCGTAGCGGTCGCCGCTGGCTTCGCCGCACGAGATGAAGACGTGGCGCGGCCGGCGGTCGTCCACGGCGGTCAGCGCGGCACAGACCGCAAGGGAGCGGTCATCGCACGATCCCCCGGTCCGACCGCCGGATGAAGGCCATCAGCTCCTCGATGTGCACGGACAGCTCGCAGTCCGTGGCGATGCGCTCGAGGGCCTGGGAGACGTTCAGCCCCGAGCGGTAGAGCAGCCGGTAGGCCGTCTTCAGGTTGATCAGGTCCGCGTCGGTGAAGCCGTTGCGCTTCAGACCGATGCTGTTGATGCCCGCCACCTCGACCGGGTTGCCCGCCACCTTGATGAACGGCGGCACGTCCTGGGGCAGCCGGCTGGCGCCCCCGACGAAGGCGAAGGCGCCGACGCGCACGAACTGGTGGATCGGCGTCATGCCGCCGATGATGGCGTTGCGCTCGACCTCGACGTGCCCGGCGAGGTTGACCGCGTTGGCCAGCACGCAATTGTCGTGGACGTGGCAGTTGTGGGCGATGTGCACGTAGGCCATCAGCAGGTTGTTGTCGCCGACCCTGGTCTTCTCGCCCTCGCCCGACGCCGAATGGACGGTGCTGTACTCGCGGAAGTCGTTGTTGTCGCCGATCTCCACGTAGCTCGTCTCGCCGCCGAACTTCTTGTCCTGGGGCTCGGCGCCGATCGCCGCGCCGTGGAAGAACCGGTTGTTCCGCCCGATCGTGGTGCGGCCGTCGATCAGCACCGACGAGCCCACGATGCAGTCCGGGCCGATCACGACCTCCGGGCCGATCACCGCGTGGGGGCCGATGGTCACGTTGTGGCCCAGCCGGGCCGACGGATGGACCACGGCGGTCGGGTGGATCTCGGCGGCCCTGACCGGATGCGGCCCGGCGGCCTTGTTCAGCTTGATGGGATCCAATGTCTTCCTCCCTGCTGCGGAACAGCGTCAGCTGTCCACGACGGTGGACATGAGCACTGCCTCGGCGACCTTGTCCTCGCCGACCCATGCGGTCCCTCGCATCTTGCAGATGGCTCCGCGCACCTTCAACATCTCCAGCTCGAAACGCAGCTGGTCGCCCGGCGTGACCGGCTGGCGGAAACGCGCCTCGTCGATGCCGCTGAAATAGACCAGTTTGCCCCGGGCGTCCTCGACGCTGCTGAGCAGCAGCACGCCCCCCGTCTGCGCCATGGCCTCGATGATCAGGACCGCGGGCATGATCGGGTGTCCGGGGAAGTGCCCCTGGAAGAAGGGTTCGTTGATGGTGACGTTCTTGATGCCGACCACCCGCCGTCCCGGCTCCAGCTCGACGATGCGGTCGACCAGCAGGAACGGGTAGCGGTGGGGCATGATCTCCATGATCGAGACTATGTCCCACTCCGCCGGGGTCCGGGGCGGGTAGATGCGCGGCATCTTCCGCTCGGTGCGCGCCAGCAGGCGCGTGAATTCCACGTTGGCCGCGTGCCCGGCCAGGCGCGCCCGCACGTGGCCCTGGATCGGCATGCCCAGCAGGGCCAGGTCGCCCAGCAGGTCGAGGATCTTGTGGCGTACGCACTCGTCGGGGAAGCGCAGTTCCTGCCCCTCGGCCAGCCGGCCCTCGCCGAAGACCAGCGCGTTCTCGTAGCTGCCGCCCAGGGCCAGCCCCATCTCCCGCAGCTTGTCCACGTCCTGGGCCAGGGCGAAGGTGCGCGCGGGCGCGATCTCGCGGCGGTAGATCGAGGGCCTGATCTCGAAGGTGGCCTCCTGGTAGCCGATCGACGGCTCGTCGTAGTCCACCACGAAGGAGACCTTGAAGTGGTCGGCCGGCTCGGCCACCAGTTCGACGTCGCCCTGCCGCCAGCTGACGTTGCGGTTGATGCGGTAGTAGGGCGCGGGCAGGCCCTGGAAGGTGATGCCGGCCTCGTCGATCATCTGCACGTAGCTCAGGGCGCTGCCGCAGGCGGGCACCGGGGGCTCGCCGCCCTCCAGCCTGATCTCGCAGTTGGTGATGCCCAGCCCGGACAGGGCCGACAGCACGTGCTCGACCGTGTGCACGGTCACCCCGTCCTTGGCCAGGATCGTGGCGCGCACCAGGTCCTCCGCCGCCAGGGTGTGCTCCACCAGGGCGGGGATCAGCACGTCGCCCCGCGAGCCCGGCAACCGGAACACCAGCCCGGTATTGGGCGGCGCGGGCACGAAGGTCATCCGCGCGGACCGGCCCGAATGCAGGCCGATGCCCTCGGTGGTGACCTCGCGGCCGACGGTCTTCTGCAACCACAGCACCGGTGACCTACTCCTTGCCGTCCGCGCGCTCGAGTCCCGCCACCCGCCGGACCAGGTCCGGCAGCTTGCGCAGCGCGCCCACGACGCGGAACGCCTCGGCGGCCTCGAGGGCCGGATAGCCGAACACGGACTGGCCGGCGGGCACGTCCTTGGCGATGCCCGACTTGCCGGCGATCCGGACCCCGTCCCCGATGGTCACGTGGTCGCCGATGCCCACCTGGCCCCCGGCCACCACACGGTCGCCCAGCACGCTGCTGCCCGAGATGCCCGTCTGGGCGCTCAGGGCGCAGTGGCGGCCGACCCGCACATTGTGCCCGATCTGCACCTGGTTGTCGATCTTCGTCCCCTCGCCGATCACCGTGGCCCCGGTGGTGGCCCGGTCGATGCACGACAGCGCCCCCACCTCGACCCGGTCGCCGATCACCACGGTGCCCACCTGGGGGATCCGCAGCAGGCCCCCCGGCCCGGGCAGGTAGCCGAAGCCCTCGGTGCCTACGACCACGCCGGCGTGCAGGATCACCTCGTCGCCCACCCGGCAACCCTCGCGCACGGTGACGTGCGGGTAGAGCTGGCATTCCCGGCCGACGCTCACGTCCGGCCCCAGCACCACGTGGGCGCCCAGGCGGGTGCCCGCGCCCAGGGTCGTGCCGGCGCCGACCACACAGTACGGTCCCACCGACGCCGCCTGTGCCACGTCCGCGGTCGCATCCACCACCGCGGTGGGGTGGATGCCCGGCGGGAAGACCCGGTCCAGGTCCGGCAGCGACAGGGCCAGCACCCGCGCGAAGGCCGCGTAGGGCTGCTCGTGGCGCACCGCCGGCCGGTCCGCGGTCATGCCCGGCCCGATGATCGCCGCCGCCGCGGCGCTGCGGGCCGGGCA
>JACZKN010000548.1 GCA_014859985.1 Candidatus Krumholzibacteriia bacterium
CCGTCAGGACGCCCAGCGCGAGGTGGGCGCCACGGGACAGAAGCAGCCGCAGGACTCCCGCAAGGGGGTTCGGGTTCTGCCGATCGGGCGGCATGGCGCTCCGTGCTGGTGACCGCCGGGGGCGCGGGGTGCGCCGCGGGCCGGGTACCCCAGGACAGGGGATGGCGCTCCAGGACGAAGCCCAGGCCCGTGTGCAGCCAGTTCCAGGGCAGGTCCAGCAGGGCCGGGGCCACCACGAGGTGGTAGCCCAGCAGGCCGTCGTGGTCGGCGTCGCCAAGGGGCGGCGTCGCGCTCCCGGAGGCCGGTTCCAGGTCCGGGGCGAACGCCCTCGGCAGCTGGGCGCGCACCGCCTGGAAGAGCGCCATCCCGCACTCGGCCATCAGGGCGGTGACGGTCACGGCATCCAGGCCGTCGCGCTCCTGGATGGCCGGCACGCCATCGGCCAGCCGGCGCGCCTGGCGGCAGGCCGCGGCCAGGGCGGGGGCGTCCGCGGGATCGGGCAGGGTGATATCGAGCCAACGCATGGCGGATTCCGGCTCCCGGCAGGGGGTTCAGGGGCGCGGCGCGGCGCGCCGGATTCGCCCGGAAACGCCGTCAACGGCCCCAGGAGGCGGGTTGGCGGGGTTTCGGGCGGCTGCCGCCCCCGGGTGCTGGTAGGGGAGTGCAGAAACCGTGCCGGACGGCGCGGGGCCGGCCCGGGCGGCCGGGGCAAAAAAAAAGCCCCCCGTCGGGAGGGAGCGTCCGGCTGTGCCATCGCGAGAGCCGTGGTGCCCAGGGGGAGACTCGAACTCCCACGAGGTTACCCCCACTACGACCTGAACGTAGCGCGTCTACCAATTCCGCCACCTGGGCACGGATTCGCGATGCCGTCCCGCCGGACGGACGGGGAATCTAGCCGCTGCCCCGGCGGCTGTCAACCTGCGGTGGCGATTTTTCCCCGGTCAGCGGCCCGCTGCGCGGCCAAGGAAGCGTTTGCACGCCGGCCCGCGGAGGGTATATTCACGGTTCGCCCGGAACCGGGCAACGATCCGGGTCGCCGGGGGACGGGAGCAGCATGGCGCGCAAGAGCGAAGGCACCGGCCAGAAGATCATTGCCAAGAACCGGCGGGCCTTCCACGAATTCGAGATCCTCGACCGCTGGGAGGCCGGCCTCGTGCTGCAGGGCACCGAGGTCAAGGCGCTGCGGGAGGGCCGCTGCAACCTGGGCGACGCCTACGGCGAGATCACCGACGGCGAGGCCTGGCTCTGCAAGATGCACATCGGTCCCTACGAGCAGGGCAACCGGGAGAACCACGAACCGTTCCGCCGGCGGAAGCTGCTGCTGACGCGGCGGGAGATCCGCAAGGTCCAGCCGCGCATCGAGGAGAAGGGGCTGACGCTGGTGCCCCTGGCCCTGTACTTCAAGCGGGGGCTGGTCAAGGTCGAGCTGGGACTCGGCAGGGGCAAGAAGCTGCACGACAAGCGCGATGCCAAGGCCCGGCAGGACGTGGCGCGGCGGATCGCCAAGGAGGTCGGGCGCCGATGATCACCATGGCCGCCGCCGCCGCCCAGCGCGGCCCCCTGACGCTGCTGCTGGCGCTGCTGGCCCTGGCGGCCGTCCCCGGCGGCGCCCCGGCCCAGGCTCCCTTCGCGGCCGATCCCCTGCTGGCCTTCACCGTCGATCCGGACGCCCCCCTGGTGGACCTGACCGTGCGCTTCGAGGCCTCGGGCGAGACGCGGGCCGTCCAGGGCCGCCGCCTGCTGGTCGGCGCCGAGGTGATCTACCTGCGCTCGGCGTCGGTGGCCTCGCTGCTCAACGCCGGCCGCTACTGGCAGGAGGCGCTGCGTCGCCTGGACCTGAAGGTGGGTGAGCGCGAGTTCACCCTGACCGCCGACAGCCGGCTGGTCGTCGCGCCGGACGGGGAGACCCTGCTGCCGGTGCCCGTGCTGGACCAGGGGGGCGACCTGTGGCTGCCGCTGGTGCTGCTGACCGAGGTGGTCGGCCCGGCGCTGGGCGACCGCATCGCCTGGGATCCGCAGCAGCGGCGGCTGAGCATCGGCGTGCCCATCCACACCGTGGCCGCGCTGCGCACCGAGACCCTCGGCCGCACCACGGTGGTCCACGTCGAGTGCCGCGACGCCTTCGCCTACCGCGCCAGCAGCCCCAGCCAGGGCGTGATCGAGCTGAAGATCTACGGTGGCGCCGTGGACGCGGCCGCCATCGACCAGTCCCGCCGCCGCGGCCTGCTGCTGTCGGTGCGCGGCCGCCAGCAGGGCGATGACGCGCTGCTCACCTTCGCGGTGGACGAACTGGTGGGCCGCTACCGCACCTACACCGCCGAGGGCGGCCGCGAGATCGTGCTCGTGCTGGAGGAGGAGCAGGTGGCGAGCCTGCCCTCGCCGGTGCCCCACGGACCGGCGCAATTGAACATCGCGCAGGGCCCGGTGGACGTGACGGCGGCGACGGCCGTGCGCACCGTGGTGGTGGACCCGGGCCACGGCGGCCACGACGTGGGTGCGGTGGGGGCCCGGGGCATCCTGGAGAAGGACGTGAACCTGGGCGTGGCCCAGGAGCTGCGGCGCTACCTCGAACGGGAGAGCGACCTGAAGGTGGTGCTGACCCGCGAGCGGGACGATTACCTGGAGCTGGCCGACCGCGCCGAGCTCGCCAACACCCGCGGCGGCGACCTCTTCATCTCCCTGCACTGCAACAGCTGGTTCAACGGCGCCGCCCACGGGCTGGAGACCTACTTCCTGTCGCCGGCCCGCTCGGAGTGGGCCCGCAGCGTCGAGGCCGCCGAGAACGCGGCGGGGGGCGAGCCCGACGACGTGGAGTTCATCGTCTGGGAGCTGGTGCAGAACCGCTTCATCTCCGCCAGCAGCCGCCTCGCGGAGACCGTCCAGGCCGGCGTCTGCCGCGACCTGGGCCTGCCCGACCGCGGCGTGCGCCAGGCGGGTTTCCGGGTGCTGGTGGGGGCCTACATGCCGGCGATCCTGATCGAGCTGGGCTTCCTCAGCCACGGCAAGGAGGAGCAGCGCCTCGGCGAGCGCAGCTACCAGCGCGAACTGGCCCGGGCCATCGGCGACGCGATCCTCGCCTACCGTGACGCGGCGGGGCTGCCCCAGGCCCGGACCGACGGGGCCGCCGCCGAGGGACCGGAGGACGGACGATGAGCGCCGAGCGGCCCGACAGCCCGCAGCGCCGGCCCTCCACGCGCCGGCCGCGGCTGGCCCGGCGCCGGGGGGCGTCGCCGGGGCTGATCGCCCTGCTCCTGATCGTCCTGGTCATGGCCGCGGGCTGGTGGTACTGGCAGGCCGGCCAGGACGAGCAGGCGGTGCCCGATCTCGCCGACTTCCCGGAGATCGGGGCCGAACCGGCCGGCCGGGCGGGCGACCGGGCGGTGATGCTGGTCTTTCCCGAGTGGGACGCCGGCGGCTACGTCACCGAGCAGCGGCAGATCCCCAGCCGGGACCGGCCGGGGGAGGACCTGCTGGGACTGATGAGCATGCTCTGCGCCGGCCCGCAGGTCAGCGGCGCGGTGAATGCCATGCCCGCGGGCACCCGGGCGCTGGGGGCGTTCCTGGACCCGGACGACCAGTCGATGGTGCTGGACTTCAGCCGCGAACTGGTCACCGGCCATCCCGGCGGCAGCGCCGGCGAGACGGCCACCCTCACCTCCATCCTGCGCACGGTCGCCCTGAACTTCCCGGGCACCCGGTCCTGCGTGATCCTGGTGGAAGGGGCCCAGGTCGAGACCCTGGCCGGCCACCTGGACCTGGCCCGGCCCTTCGACCCGCGGAGGTGGTTGTAGGTGAGCGACGACCTGCGGCGGCGTCCGGTCGGCGTCTTCGACTCGGGCCTCGGTGGGCTGACCGTGCTGCGGGCGCTGCACGAGCGCCTGCCCGGCGAGGATCTGGTCTATTTCGGGGATACCGCGCGGGTGCCCTACGGCACCAAGGGCGAGAAGACCGTCCGCGCCTTCGCCCGCCAGGACGCCGGCGTGCTGGTCGAGCTGGGGGTCAAGCTGGTGGTCGTGGCCTGCAACACCGCCAGCGCGTTCGCCCTGGACCACCTGCAGGAGGTGCTGCCGGTGCCGGTGCTGGGGGTGATCGGGCCCGGCGTGGGGGAGGCCGTGCGTGTCAGCCGGGGCGGGCCCGTCGGCGTCATCGGCACCTCCGGCACCATCCGCTCGGGGCGCTACCAGGAGGGCTTGCGCCGGCTGCTGCCGGACACGCCGATCGTGGCCCGGGAGTGCCCGCTGTTCGTGCCCCTGGTGGAGGAGGGGCTGATGGGCCACGCCCTGACCGCCATGGCCGCGGACGGGTACCTGGCGCCGCTGCGGGCCGCGGGCGTGGACACACTGATCCTCGGCTGCACCCACTACCCGCTGCTGAAGGACGACATCGCGCGGGTGATGGGCCCGGAGGTGGCCCTGGTGGATTCGGCCGAGGCCCTGGCCGCGGCCGCGGACGAGCTGCTGGGCGCGCGCGGGCTGCGCCGGCGCGACGGCACCGGGCCCTCGGTTCCGGAGCGGGAAGGCGACCTCTGCTTCCTGCTGAGCGACATCCCCTGGAAGTTCGCCGAGATCGGCGCGCGTTTCCTGGGCCGGCCCATCGCGGACGTGCGCACGGTCGGCCTGGACGAGATGGAGGAGGCGGGGCGGCGCCTGGCCGAGCGGGCCTGAGACGGCGTCCCGCAGCACGGCCCCCCGGGGGGCCACCAGCGAAGGGAAGACACGTGAGCGAACGCGAAGGCGCCCGGGGCACGAACCAGCTGCGGCCGGTGCGCATCACCCGGGACTACCTGCCCCACGCCGAGGGCTCGGTGCTGATCGAGATGGGCAACACCCACGTCGTCTGCACGGCGACCCTCACCAACGGCACGCCCCGCTGGCTCAAGGGGTCGGGACAGGGCTGGGTGACGGCCGAGTACGGCATGCTGCCGCGTTCGACCAGCGAGCGCATGCGGCGCGAGGCCACCGGCGGCGGCCAGGGCGGCCGCACGATGGAGATCCAGCGGCTGATCGGACGTTCGCTGCGCTCGGTCACCGACCTCTACGCCCTGGGCGACCTGACCGTCACCGTCGACTGCGACGTGATCCGCGCCGACGGCGGCACCCGCTGCGCGTCCATCAACGGCGCCGCGGTGGCCCTGTACGACGCCCTGCGGCGGCTGGGCCTCAAGCGCCACCCGATGCGCTCCCTGGTGGGGGCCATCAGCCTGGGCGTCGTGGGCGGCGTGGTGCTGATGGACCTGGACTACCGCGAGGACTCGTCCGCGGAGACGGACATGAACATCGTCATGGCCGAGGGCGGCGGGCTGATCGAGATCCAGGGCACGGCCGAGCAGCGCCCCTTCACGAGGGAGCAGCTGGACCGGATGCTGGACCTGGGCACGGCGGCCGTCGCCAAGATCAACGAGCTGCAGCACAAGGTGCTGGAGGTGTGAGCATGGGCAACCAGAAGCGGAAGGTCGTCCTGGCCAGCCGCAACCCGGACAAGGTCAGGGAGCTGCAGGAGATCCTGGCGGGTCTGCCGTTTGCGGTGGTCCCGGCCGCCGATTATCCCGGCCTGCCCGAAGTGATGGAGGACGGCACCACCATCGAGGGCAACGCCACCCGCAAGGCCCTGGTGACGGCGGCCTGGACCGGCGAGATCGCCGTGGCCGACGACACCTCCCTGCAGGTGCGCGTGCTCAACGGCCTGCCCGACATCTTCGCGGCCCGCTTCAGCGGCGAGGGGGCCACCTACGCGAGCAACGTGCGCCTGCTGCTGGAGCTGCTGGAGGATGTGCCCGACGGCTCGCGCCAGGCCCGCTTCGCCTCGGCCTGCGCCTGGATCGATCCGCGGCCCGGCGAGACGGACGGCCCGGTGGCCGCACCCACCCGCAAGCGCTGGCTCTTCAACCCCTGGGCCCGGGCCGCCGAGACCAGGGACCCGGCCGGGGAGCCGGCCTTCTGGAACGGGCTGATCGACCGGGACGAGGTCTGGGCCGACTACCGCACCGCGCTGATGGCCGACCTGGTGGGCTGGGGCCACGATACCGCCCGCGCCCGGGAGCTGGCCGCCGCCCTGGTCGAAGGCCGCCATCGCGCCGGTCCCGGCGCCGTGAGGGTGCCGGACCCGCGCATCTGGCTGACCCACGGGCCCATGAGCGGCGACCTGCCCCGCACCCGCGTGGCGCCGTCGAGGCTGTCGCCCGAGGCCCCGGGCCTGGCCGTGAACGAGGAGCACTTCCTGCAGCTGACCGCCACGGGCCGGCTGCTGGGCCGGATCGCCCGGCAGCCGGTGGGCAGCGGCGGCTTCGGCTACGACCCGGTGTTCCGCCCCGACGGGGAGCAGCGCACGCTGGCCGAGCTGCCGCCCGAGGACAAGCACGCCATCAGCCACCGCGGGCGAGCGCTGCGGCGGCTGCTGCGGGCGGTGCGCACCGCCTACGGGTTGGAAGCGGGCGTCGCCGCGGGCTGACGG
>JACZKN010000549.1 GCA_014859985.1 Candidatus Krumholzibacteriia bacterium
GGGCCGGGGCGGCGCCCGCCAGGGCGGCCGCGACCAGGACGGCCACGAGAGTGCGCGGCGTCCTCACGGGACGGACACCCCCATCTCGAGGACGAGCAGCGCGCCGAAGGCGGCGATCGCCTCGGCCGGGTCGAAGTACTCGAGGTCGCAGGAGACGCTGATGACGCGGGCCGCCGCCGCGGTCTCCCGCAGCGGCCAGCGGGCGGCGACGATCGGGTCGAACGGGACCACCGGGCGCGTGGCCCCGAAGCAGCCCGCCGTGTTGCAGACCTCGAACCGGTAGACCCATTCGCAGCCGGCCAGGGGCGCCAGGCCGATGGCCCGCGCCAGGGCGCTCGTGCACGTGAACGACGGCAGGGACGCATCCAGACCCAGCACCTGCAGGCCGTCGAAGGTCCGGAGTTCCGCCGCCGGGGCTCCGGTCGGGCTGATCTTCAGGACGCCCTGCCGGAAGGCCGGCGACAGGCCGGAATTGTTGCCGGTGATCACCCGCGACACCAGCAGCAGGCGCCCCTCCGGGGCGCCGGACCCCGCCAGGGGCTGCACGTACTGCTGCAGGACGCCGCCGGGGGTCGCGGCGCGGCTCAGGCTCTGGCTCGTGCCGCCGCCCCCGGTCCAGACGACGGCCTCGAACTGGCGCAGGGTCTCCAGCAGCACCGAGGCCCGGTCCGGGAAGGTGAACAGGAACTCGTAGGCGTCCCAGCCGCCGGCGCCGTAGGCGGCGTCGAGGGCCTCGCGCGTGAAGGCCCGGCTGACGCTGGAGGAGTTGTCCGGCACCCACAGCACCGGGCCGCGGGGCGCGCGCACCTCCCAGGCGAACTGCAGCCGGGTATCGGAGAGGCTCTCGTCCCGCACCGAGACCGTCAGGGTCCGCGCGCCGGGCGTGACGCCCTGCAGCCAGATCTCGAACTCCTTGATCTCGCCCGCGCCGAAGGGCACCCGCACCCAGCCCGTCTCGGGGTCGGCGTTCGGGTCGTCCCAGTCCCAGGTCAGGACCGGCTCGCCGTCCACCAGGGTGTAGCGGTAGTAGTCGTCCATCGTCTCGGCGCCGTCGTTGTCCAGGGCGTAGAAGCGGAAGTTGCCGACGCCGAAGTTCCAGACGGTGGTGTCGGCGCCGGCCACCTCGCGCTGCATGTTGGCCAGGGGATTGAAGTCCGCCTGGTAGACCAGCTCGGGCGGGAAGTTGCGGATGGGGAAGTACTGGCTGGCCGTGTCGCTCAGCGCCCCGCGGTCGTCGCGGCAGACCACCAGCAGGGTGGCGTCGGTGCGGCCGGTCTCGTCGGTGACGAAGGTGTAGGTGGTGTCGGTCCGGACCGTGGTGTCCCAGGCCGCCGGCGCGCCCGCCGGCACCTGCAGCGAGACGTGGTACTCGGTGACCCAGCCGTCCCGGTCGGTGCCCGACCAGCGGAAGCGCTGCTTGTAGTAGCTGGCCGGCGCCAGCCCGCTGTCCGGATCCACCGGCACCGTCGCGATCCGCGCGACCGGCGGCGAGTTCGGCACCGTGCCGGGGTCGAAGGGATCGTTGGCGGCACAGCCGGACAGCTGCAGGAAGGCGCCCAGGACGACCGCGGCGGCCAGCGCCGCGCCGAAGGCGGCGTGCCGCAGCGGGCGGGGGCGCGGGGTGCGGTCGGTCATTTCACGATCACCAGCTTTCCGCGCTGCACCTCGCCCGAGGCCAGGTCCTCGACGGCGTAGACATACAGCCCCGAAGCGATCGCCCGCCCCTGCCCGCTGATCAGGTCCCAGGAGGCCTGGCCGGCGGCCGGGTCGTCGTGCTCGAGGGTGCGCACGAGGTCCCCCGCCAGGGTGAAGATCTTGATGGTGCAGCGGGCCGGCAGGTTGGTGAACCAGATCCTCCGGCCGACCTCCACGTCGATGCGGTCGTCGTAGAGCGAGCCCGCGCGGTACGGGTTCGGGTAGACCCCGACCCCGGGGTTCCCGCCCGTCGCCGGGGCCGGCCCCGGATAGACGGGGTCGATCTTCTGGAAGCCGCTCTCCAGCTCCTCGAGGCCGTGCTGGATGCTGCGCGCGGTGTACGAGGTCACCGCGTAGAGGTAGGGAAAGCCCTCCAGCAGCCCCGTGTCGGTGAACTCGCGCAGGCCGTCGGCGTTAAGGGGCGGCAGGCCGGTGTCGAAGCCGATGCCGTCGACGATGTCGAACTGGGCCACCAGCGTGGCCGCCTCCCGGGGGGAGGACTGGCCCGGCTGCAGCTCGATGGTCTCGCCCTGGTAGCGGTAGATGCGGTAGCCCTGGAAATCCGGCTCGCCCGTCACCCCGCTGATGTGGTGCTCGGGCGAGCGCTCCGGACTGTCCGGCGGCAGTTCCTGCCCCCCGGCGTCGAGGGAGTCGCCCGGCGCCCAGCGCAGGATCACCGAGTCGTCGGCGTACCCGAACTCCAGCAGCGGCGAGGGCGGACCGGTCGGGACCTTGAACCCGCTGTCGTAGGCCACCTGCGCCACCAGTCCGTTCGCGAGCAGGCTCAGCGAATCGACCCCCGCGACGATGGCCCAGGTCATGTGCAGGGTGTCGCCGGCCGCCCAGACGGGGAACGGTCCGGTGGACATGAGACTGACCCAGTTGCCCTCGCGGGCGAAGTTCTGCTCCTGGGTCTCGCCCACGTCGAAGTCGCCGTTGCTCATGATCTGGTACTTGCCCGGCAGCCGCGTCGTGGTGTCGGTGCCCTCGTAGTACCAGTCGTCCTGGCTGGGCACGCCGCGGAAGCCCCACTGGTTGTAGGAGACGGCGCGCCCGCCGTCGGGAATCGCCACGGCCGGCTCGGTGCCCAGCAGGCGGTAGCCGATCCAGCTGGTGGCCAGACCCTGCTCGCCGTCGGCGTCGTACTCGTAGGCCATCCAGATCCCGGGGTCGCCGTCGACGGTGTAGTCGTCCGGGACCTGGCCCTGGGCGCCCCAGGCGCCGTTCTTGTCGTCGTAGTAGTTCCAGCGGTTCACGGCGTTCGGGTCGTAGGGGTTGGTGTGCTCGGTGTTGCCGACGGTCGTGTCGATCCAGAAGCCGAGGTACACCTCGCGCAGCTCGGTGCCCGAGACGTTGACGATGGCGTAGTCGAGGATGACGAAGTCGTCCAGGTGGTTCTGGTCCCAGGCCAGGGTGCGCATCTCCACGTGCAGGCCCAGGGGGCGATGGCTGCCGCCGACCCGGTAGTCGCTGAAGTAGGTGTTGAACTGCTGGTTGGCCACGGGGTTCTGCGCCGGGTCGTAGTACTCGGAGTTGGGGTCGCTGGACAGGCGCAGGGTCCGGTACCGGGTCTCGGCGTCGGGATAGGATTCGAACTCGCGCAGCTGGTCGCCCTCCGCGAGGCCGTTGGCGTCCTGGGAGCCGGTCGACACCCGGTACTGCCCGTCGGCGTTCAGGGCGCCCACCCAGATGCCGCCGCGGTAGATGTGCTCCACGTGGCTGCGGGGCGGGTACTCGCAGGCCGGCAGCGTGCGGTAGGTGAAGGCGTGGCCGATGTAGCCCAGGTTCGTGATGTTCAGGCGCACGAGCCCGATGTCGGTGAACATGTCCACGTCGGCGCTGGCCCGGGCGTCGGGAAGCCCTCCGCCGCCGGCAAGGAGGCACGCGCCGAGGATCGTGGCAAGGATGCGGCGCAAGGCGTCCTCCGCGGGGCGCGTGACGGGCGGAGCGACGGTCCGGACGGGGGTCGGATCGGCGCAGGACCGGGCCACCGCCGCGCACTGCCGGGGACGCGGCGGGGTCTGCCAAGGTAGCGGGTGGCGCGGCGCCCTGTCAATGGACTAACCTGGTTGCGGGCGGTATTCACACGATGCTGACAATTTCGCTCCGGTTCGCCGCCGACCTCGCGGCGCTGCTGGGTCCGGCGGACGCCCGCCGGGCGGGCGCCGTGCGCCGTGTGCTGCCCGCGGCGACCTCGGTCAAGGACGCCATCGAGGCCCTGGGCGTCCCCCACTGCGAGATCGGCGCCGTCGTCGCCGCCGACGGGTCGACCCGCGCCCTGGACGACCCCGTGGCCGACGGCGACCGGCTGTCCGTGGCCGGCATCGGCCGCGCCGATCCCGGCCGGGCCCGCTTCCTTTGCGACCGGCACCTGGCAGCCCTGGCCCGCCTGCTGCGCACCCTGGGCTTCGACACGGCCTGGGACCCGGCCTGGGGCCCGGCCGAGCTGGCCCGCCGCGGACTGAACGAGGACCGCATCCTGCTGAGCGGCAGCCGCGCCCTCCTGAAGCGCCGGCTGCTGGGCGCGGCCATGCTCATCAGGGACGACGATCCGGATGCCCAGGTGGCGGCGGTGATCCGGCGCTTCGGCCTGGCGGGGCGCGCCCGGCCGTTCGCGCGGTGTCCCCTTTGCAACGGCGAGGTGCGCCCGGTGCCCAAGGCGGACGTGGCGGCGCGGATCCCCCCGCGGACCGCGCTGTGGCTGGACGAGTACTTCCTGTGCACGGGCTGCGGCCAACTCTACTGGGAAGGGACCCACGTGGCGGCGCTGCGGGAGCGGCTGGCGGGGATCCTGGCGGCGGCAGGCCATGGTCAATGATACCTGAGACCATTGCAAGTTATTGTAAATATTCGCGTTAATCGTCAACCTTCCCCCGGGGGAAGGCCCCCGCGGGCTCGATCGCCGACCCGCCGCGTGACCCCGGCGGCGCCATCGCTTATCGTGGCCGGCACGGAGGGCGCCCCCGCCCCCGCCACGCCGACCGACAGGATCCCATGCCGTCCACC
>JACZKN010000550.1 GCA_014859985.1 Candidatus Krumholzibacteriia bacterium
CCCCACAGCCGCCTGGCCCGCTACCGGGTGGGCCGGATCGCCGAGGAGGCGGGCCACCTGGACGAGGCCCTGGCCGCCTACCGCGAGGCCGCGACCCTCTCGCCGGGGTGGTCGTACCCGTGGCTGCGCTCGGGCCTCGTGCTCAGGCGGCTGGGACGCCTGGAGGAGGCCCTGACAGCCATGCGCGAGGCCCACGCCCGCGAGCCCGGCAACCGGCGCGTCCGCGCCAACCTGGGTTCGCTGCTGGCGGAGAACGGGCTCGCCCAGGAGGCGCGGACCGTCCTGCGGCAGCTCGTGCGCGACCACCCGGTGTCCTTGCACGGCTGGTACAACCTGGCGCTGCTGGAACTGCAGGCGGGCGATCGTCAGGCGGCGGCCGCGGCGGCGGAACAGGCGGCGGCCCTGCGCACCCTGACGGCGGCGGAGCGGGAACAGGTGAGGCGGCTCCGGGAAGCCGTCGCCGGGGCGGACTGAGACCCGCCCGGGAAAGGCGAACGCCGGATCCCGCCAAGGACCCGGCGTCCGCGTTCCGGGGTGGGGTCCCGGGCTAGTTGGGCGCGGAGCCCTCGCCGACCGTCGGATCGGACTCGCTCCACACGATCTCCGCGTTCAGCGTGCGCGCGGGCCGCGGCGGCGCGGCCTTCTGCATCTCCAGGCGCCAGGCCACGATGGTGCCGCCGACCCGCGGACCCATGACCACGGCGGTGCGGCCGGTCTGCAACTCGTCGCCGCCGACCATCTCGCAGTCGGGCGCCAGTTGCAGGTACAGCTCGCCGATCTTCCACAGGCCGATGCCCGCGGCCCGCAGTTCGCCCTTGTGGAAGGCCATGGTCGGCAGCCGGTCGTACCGCCAGGTCTTGGCGCGCTCCGGCGCCTTGTCCTTCTTCTTGCCCCTCTGGAACAGACCCGCCTCGGCCGGGCCGGTCAAGAGGACGACCGCGGCCAGCAGGGCCAGGATGGTCAGCGTGCGCTTCATGGCTGCTCCTCTCGTCGCCGGGCCGCCACGGGGGCGGCCCGGCGCACGTATGCGTTACTGCGCGGGCGGCGCATCGACGACGTTGCCGTAGTTCTCCTGCCAGGAGCGGACCGTCATGCGCGTGATGGGGGCCGCGATGTCCTCGATCTTGATGCTGGCGTCGCTGGACTGGACCACGACCTTGCCCTGGCTGAGGTCGACCACCGGGTAGGAGGCCACGCCGTCGCCGAGGTGGGTCTGCCGCTCGTCCGAGTTGCTGTCCTCCGCGGCCTTCGGGTTGCGGCCCGAATCGTAGGCCATCTGGTACAGCCACGATTCGCCGCCGGCCACGCAGGCGTCCGGCGAGGGGGCGAAGGAGGTGAAGATCACCGTCTCGGCGACGACCACCGCCTGCTCCGTGACCCGCTCGCCCTCGCCGCCCCAGAGCGCCACGTACCAGCCGCGGTCGCCGGCGTCCAGCGCGCCGGGATTGCTGGTCTGGTTGGCCAGGTTCCCGGAGGAGGCCGTGCCGCCGTCGTGCCGGTCGGCGATGCCGTAGAAGTACTGCTGGCCGGTGGAAACCATGTCGTCGTCCTCGATGTAGGCACCGGTGCCGAAGTAGACCCAGACCTCGCCGTGGGCGCCGTAGGCGACCACCGGGTTGGCGGTGATCGGTCGCGAGCCGTCGAAGAGACGGCTTTCGTCCCAGCCGGAGGGCGCCGCGCTGCCGTCGGTGGCGAAGCGCCACACGTCGCCGGACATGTCGGCGACGTAGACCAGATCGGCTTCGCCGTCGAGGTCGTAGTCGACCGCCGCCGGCTTGGCCGCCTTGTTGCGGGTGCCGATGTCGCTCAGCTCGCGGGAGCCCACCAGGGTGCCGTCGGCCAGGTCGTAGACGTAGATCCAAGCCTCGCCGTCGTCCGTGTCCAGGCCGCTGCCCACCATCGCCACCGGTTGCCCGGCGATCTGGGTGATCTCCACCTCGGACAGGAAGCTCACGCCGTTGGGCACGGTCTCCTGCCACAGGAAGTCCGGGTTGTCCGGATCGGTGATGTCCAGGGCGAACATGTCGGCGCCGCCCTCGCGGCCGTTGCTCACCAGGATCGTCCGCCACGTCCCGCCCAGCAGGACGTCCTTCACGGCCACGGTCTGGTCGCAGGTGTAGGTGTGGCAGTAGCCGGAATCGGCCATGGCCGCGAACTTCGGCAGCGCGAACTCCGGCACGAAGGCCCAGCGCTCCTGGCCGGACTCCGCGTCGAAGGCGTGCATCATGCCGTCGTTGGCGCCCACGTAGACCATCTTGCGCCGGTTCTGGTTGTTCTCGTAGAACGTCTGGTACTCCGGCGTCACCTGGTAGTTCGAGGGCGCGCCCACGACCACCGGCGTGGAGTGGACGATGTCCCCCAGGTACCAGCCCTGCCGGTTGCGCAGCCCCGCGGTCGGGTTGCCGCGGGCCCAGTGGATCAGGTTGGAGGCCTCCAGGTCCGTGGCCAGGCCCATGGCCTCCCGCAGGTTGACCGCCGACGTGGTGGTGAAGTCGTAGACGTTGTCGTCCACGGCCGTGAAGATCTGCCGCGTCGAGCGGTCCATCTGCTGCAGGATCTCGCCGGCCTCCCAGATGGCGGCGTCGCCGTCCGTGTAGGGCAGGGCGTAGCACTCCAGGTAGCCGTCCCAGTCGATGGGCATGAACTTGCCGCGGTAGAGGCGGTCGTCGACGCCGCGCTCGGTGGAGACCACGGCCACGGCGGAGCCGGCCGAGATGCGCCGCAGGATGTCCTGGATGGCCCACTCGATGCTCATGATCAGCTCGACGGCGTCCTCGGCGAGGAAGAACAGCCCCTTGCCGTTGATCGCCGCCTCCTCCAGCAGGCGGCCACCCTCGTGGTACCCGACCACGTAGGTGAACACGTTCTGGTCGCCGTCCAGGTCGGAGCGCAGGTCCTCGTTGGCCATGTAGTAGGTCACGTCGTCGAAGTAGTCGCTGCAGTAGTTGCTCTCCGGGTAGGGCGCGCCGATGCTCGCGCAGGTGCCCGGCTCACGGCCGTCGCCGTCGGTGTCGCGCAGGTAGGCGCTGACGTCGCGGTCCATGGTCGGCAGACCGTCCGTGACCACGATGTTGAAGTTGTACTGGCAGTCCTCCTGGATCGGCGCGTCGTCGCCGTCGTCGGCGAAGTAGTCGAGCACGGTTTCCATGGTCTCGCCCAGCGGCGTCCAGGTGTTGGCCGTCAGGCCCGCCACCGTGGCCGTGAGCGTCGAGTAGTCCGTACCGCAGTTGGCGATCACGCGGCCGCCGTGCTCGTAGTTGAAGACCGTCAGGCCGATCCGCAGCCGGTTCGAGCGGTTGACGACGCCGATGACGACCTGCTTGAGGATCTGGATCCGCGTGATGGTGGGAATCGCGGCGCGCTGGGCGGCCGTGGCGTGGTAGAAGATCCAGTTCAGGTAGTTGCCGCGGTAGCGGCCGCTTTCGAAGTTGTCCGAGTCCACCAGGTACGCCGTCGGGGTGGTCGGCAGCGACCAGGAGAAGCTCCGCGGGCTGCGCAAGCCGTCGCTACCGATGAAATAGGTCGAGTTCGTGGTGAACGGACCGGTATACGTCGTCTTGTCGTTGTAGTCCAGGTGGTAGACGGCCTCGTTCATCGACCCGGAGTTGTCGGCCACGATCATGACGTTGGCCCCCACGAGATTCTGCTTCACGAAGAGCGGGATCTCGCACGAGTCCTGGGCCAGCGCCGCGGGTACGGCCACCGACGTCGCCAGCGCCGCCGCCAGGGCGATGGCGGCGCGGAGGGTATGCGTTCTCTGTTGTTTTCTCATGTCTTCATCTCCCGCCGGCTGGTGTTTCGGGATCTTCGCCGGCCGTTCCTGCCGTCCCCTGTCAGCACTCCTGCTCAATAGCCTTCCTTGAACAACCGCGAGACCACCACGTCGACGCTGGCCTGCCCGTCCCGGGCCGCGCGGCCGTCGGCGCCGATGCGGTAGTCGTAGTCCTTGTAGTCCACGCCCCAGCCCGGCTTGGGCACGCGGCGCAGGTAGAGCGCCTCGTAGGCGTAGTTCTGGCTGCCGACCAGGCCCGTCGCGCCCTGGTTGCGCACCGAGTTGTCGCCGAAGTCGATGATCCGCGGCGGCGAGTCCGAGGTGCGGATGAAGTTGATGCCGGCCTCGCCGCCCGCGTCGGCCGCGAACAGCGAGCGCACCCGCACGCTCTCGGCGTGGGTGGTCTTCTTCTCCGTGCCGGCGATCCAGGCCACGCCCACCGCCAGCACGCTGAGCACCAGGACCACCAGCACGGCCGTCACCAGGGCGAAGCCCTCGCGTCCGTCGGTCCGCATCGCGGTCCGGTTACCGGTCGTGTTCATGCCGTCGTGCATCTCCGCTCCCGTCGCTGTCAGATGTTGCGCAGGGCGACCCGCGTCGTGTAGTCCACGGGCCCGCCCTTGGCCGCCTCCCCCTGCAGGATCACCTCGACCGTGCGCACCTGCGCGCGGTCGGCGGCGCTCAGGGGCAGGCCCGCCAGCAGGGCCCCGTTCGCGTCGAAGTAGTTGAACGTCACCGCGGTCACCCGGCGCAGGAGCACCTGGTCGCCGTTGCCGCCGTTGCGCGAGAGTTCGTCGGTGGCCGCGTTGTAGGTCCACGTCACGGTCTCGTCGGGGTCGTTGTCCGTCACGTCCCCGTCGCCGTTGAGGTCCATGCGGATCTGCAGCGTCGCGGCGTCCGCCAGGCCGAAGGTGTCGAAGCCGGCGGTTTGCGGGTCGCAGCCGGCCGAGCGTATCTCCGCCGTCAGCAGCGACAGCACCGCGCGCATGCCCTGCTGGGTCTGGGCCCGCGAGCGCGTCTGGGTGTAGCTGTCCCGGGAGTCGACGAGGAAGCCCATGACCACGCCCATGATCATGCCGAAGACGGTCACGGCGATCATCATCTCCACCAGGGTCATGCCCCGGCGGTCCCTCAGCAGGTTGGCGATCGGCTTGGCGTTCATCTCGTCGTCTCCCCTTGCCCTTGGCCGCGGCGCGGCGTCCGGGTCAGCGCATGGACACCAGTTCCGAGACCGTGAGGATCTCGGCCGCGTTGGACGTGTTCCAGGTGACCGTCACGTCGACCCGGTCCAGGCCGAAGGACACGTTCGCCACCTGGGCCTGCCAGGCGAACGTCCCGGTCACGCCGTTCTCGGCCACGATGTTGCCGAACCCCAGCCCCTTCAGCCGCTCGAGCTGGGCCTGGGCCAGGGCGATGGCTTCGGTGTGGCGGTCGGCCTCGACCACCTCGCGCCGGGCGTGGTGCTGCACCACGGCGATCGGCAGCACGCCCACCGCCAGGATCACCAGCACGATCATGATCTCCACCAGCGAAAAGCCCGCGCGGCCGGCGCGCGGCCGGCCTGGCAGGCGACGCAGGCGGCGTTCCAGCTGGCGCAACATCAGTGCACCTCCACGATGCCGGTGGGCAGCAGGTCGATGCGGGCGGTGCCCGCCACGTTGGCGAGGTTCAGCACCGCGCCGTTGGCCATGCCCCAGGGGAAGAAGTCCACGGTGACGGGCGCGTCCAGGGCCACGCCGTGCTCGAAGTTCTTCGCACGCAGCACCGTGCCATTGACCGGATCGGTCAGGGTGTAACCCGCCTGGGTGGCGGTGAAGCGCAGGATGCGCCCGGTGCTGATGGACACCGAGCGGGCGTACTGCATGTCCGCCACGATGCGGTCGGCGCCGGCCTGCAGGCGGTTGGACTGGATGTAGCGGAACAGCGGCGGCGCGCTGACCGCGGCCATCAGCCCGACCAGCGAGATGACCACCATCAGTTCCACCAGCGTGAAGCCGCGCCGGTGCCGCGTTTTCCGGTCTCCGCTTGCCATGATGCCGCACCCCATTGCTTACCCCCGGATCGTTCATGTAAAGACGCCGCGTCGGCTCCCCTATCGGCCGACGGGCCCACGAACTCAAGGGAATTCTAGCAATAGGCATGCCGGGACCCGGCAGGGCGGAGAGCGTCCAACTGGTTGTCTGCAGCGGGGTTGACCGGGCAGGAATTGCCTGTAGGTGGCAAAATGCCCCCCGCGCCCCGGGCGGCGCGGGCGGTCTGCACGAAAGCAGGCGGGTTCCGGGTTCCTGAAACGACCCTTGCAGGGAGCGTGCCTGCGGGTCAGCCCCGGTCGTCGCCCACGAGCACGGCGCCCTCGCGCGACAGCAGCCGGCCCAGCTCCTCTTCGGTCAGGCGCAGGGTGGCGTGGCACAGATCGGCGTGGAAGGTCTGCTCGAGCACGGCCCCGGTGCGGTGGAAGGCGCTGATGGCGTGCAGGTTGGTGATGGGCAGGGCCACCGTGCGCACCACTTCGCGGCCCAGGAGGCGGGCGGTCAGGATCTCGCGCAGCTCGGCCGTCCCCTCCGGCTCGCGGCCGCGGACGAACACCGCGTCCGGATAGACCCGTGTCCAGCGGTTGCGGAACAGCTCGGCGTCCACCAGGTCCATCTTGTTGAAGACCATCAGCGTGGGCTTCTCCTGTGGCGCGATCTCCTTGAGCACCTTGTTCACCGCGTCGATCTGATGCTGCGGATCCTCGGCCGAGGCGTCCACCACGTGCACCATGAGGTCGGCCTCGCGCACCTCCTCCAGGGTGGCCTTGAAGCTCTCCACCAGGTGGTGGGGCAGCTTGCGGATGAAGCCGACGGTGTCCGTCAGCAGGAAGCGGCGGCGCTCGTCGGCGTCCACGCGGCGGGTGGTGGCGTCCAGGGTGGCGAAGAGCTGGTCCTGCACGTAGACGTCGGCGCCGGTGATTCCGTTCATCAGGGTGGACTTGCCGGCGTTGGTGTAGCCCACCAGCGCGGCGCGGTACAGGCCCTCGCGCGAGCCGACCTGGGTGCGGCGCGTGGACTCCACGTCCTGCAGCTCGCGGCGCAGCTGGGCCAGGCGGCGGCCCAGGATG
Source organism: Candidatus Krumholzibacteriia bacterium (assembly GCA_014859985.1). Classification (GTDB taxonomy): domain Bacteria; phylum Krumholzibacteriota; class Krumholzibacteriia; order LZORAL124-64-63; family LZORAL124-64-63; genus JACZKN01. The sequence continues at coordinate 6,873 of JACZKN010000550.1, forward strand.
CGGCGGTCGGTCTCCAGCTGGGTCTCGCCGGGACCGCGGGTGCCGATGCCGCCGGCCTGCTTCTCGAGGTGGGACCACAGCCGGGTCAGGCGCGGCAGCAGGTACTGGAGCTGGGCCAGCTCCACCTGCAGGCGGGCCTGCCGGCTGCGGGCGTGGGAGGCGAAGATGTCGAGGATCAGCTCGGTGCGGTCCAGCACCTTGCAGTCGACGGCCTTCTCCAGGTTGCGGCCCTGGGCCGGGGAAAGGTCGTTGTCGAAGACCACCATGGTGGCCTCCGTCCCGGCCACCAGCTCCTTCAGTTCCTCCAGCTTGCCGCTGCCCAGGAAGGTGGCCGACTCGGGCCGCGCCCGGCGCTGTTCGAGTTCCCCGACCACCAGGCCGCCGGCCGTCTCCACCAGCCGGCCCAGTTCGGGCAGGTCGGCGTCGCCGCCCTTCCCGCCGGCCCAGGCCTCGGGCAGATGCACCCCGACGACCACCGCGCGCTCGCGCGGCAGTTCCGTCGCGAACCCCTGCTGCTGATCGATGCGTGTGCCCATGTCAGCTGTCGCCGGTCCCTTCCGCGATCTCCAGGTTCCACTGCTCCCAGCTGGCGAGGCATTCGGCCAGCTCGGCGTCGATGGCCAGGCAGCGGCGGCCCAGGTCCGCCAGCTGTTCCGGGGTGGCGCCGCCCGAACCCATCGCGGCCACCGCCCGCTCCTGCTCCGTCTCCAGGGCCAGGATACGCTCCTCGACCTCGGCGATCCACTGCCGACGGCGGTTCTGTTCGTTCTTGCTCAGGGATGGGGTCCGGCCGGCCGTGCCGCGGGCCGGGCCGGCG
>JACZKN010000551.1 GCA_014859985.1 Candidatus Krumholzibacteriia bacterium
CTCCCGGGCCGGCACCGGGCCCGCGTCCGCCACCAGGCGCGCCGGCCCGGCGCCGGGGGCCAGCTCCGCCAGCTCCAGCAGGCGGCGGTAGTCGTCGGCGATGGTCTCGGGGCGGGCGTCCAGCAGGGCGACGAGGGGGCGCATGGGACCTCCGGTCGGCGGGCTCAGGTGCCGATGATACGGATGGCCGCGGCCACCCAGGCGATGACGACCACCTGCAGCAGGGCGTCGTTGAGCAGGATCTCGTGGGGCCGGCCGCCCCGCTCCTCCCTGTACACCAGGAACAGGTAGCGGCCCATCCCCGCCAGGACGAACGGCAGGGTGTAGATAAGGTTGCGGGTGCCGAAGTGGGCGACGGTGCTCGGCCACACGGTGTAAAGGGCGTACATCATGCTGGTCAGGCCGAAGCTGACGCCGATCAGGGCGTTGAGCATGGGCTCGGTGTAGCCCCGCAGCACGGGCCGCGTCACGCCGTCGAGCTGCCTGATCTTCAGCAGCTCGTCCCGCCGCTTGCAGAAGCCCAGGAACAGCGACAGGAAGAAGGTGCACAGCAGCAGCCAGGTGGAGATGCCCACCCCCGGGGCCACCGGGCGCAGCACGGCGACGCCCGCGACGGCCCGGATCACGAAGCTCAGGCCGATGCCGGTCACGTCCAGCACCGGCACGCGCTTCAGCCACCGGGTGTAAAGCCAGTTCCACAGGAAGAAGACCGCCACCACGGCCAGGAACATGTGGCCCAGCAGGGCGGCCGCCGCGAGGCAGAGCCCCAGCAGCACCAGCCCGCCGCGGGCCGCGTCCGGCACCTGCAGCCTTCCCGAGGCGATGGGGCGGCGGCACTTGTCCGGGTGCCGGCGGTCCAGCTCCCGGTCGGCGATGTCGTTGAAGACGTAGATCACGCCCGAACAGAAGCAGAACACCACCGCGCCCAGGGCCGCCCGCACGACGCAGGCCGTATCGCCCAGGCGCTGGGCGAAAATCACGCCCGCGAACAGCAGCAGGTTCTTGGTCCACTGCCGCGGCCGCAGGGCCTCCAGGAAGACCACGGGATTGCTCATCAGTAGGCGTTCTCCCCGCGCAGCACGTGGTGGATGGTCATCAGCAGGATCCTCACGTCCAGCAGCAGCGACCAGTTCTCGACGTAGTGCAGGTCGTACAGGGTGCGTTCCTCGATGCTGGTGTTGCCGCGCAGGCCGTGCACCTGCGCCCAGCCGGTCAGGCCCGACTGCACCCGGTGCCGCTCGAAGTAGCGGGGCGTGCTGCGGGAGAACTGTTCGACGAAGACCCGCCGCTCCGGCCGCGGCCCCACCAGGCTCATGTCGCCGAGCAGGACGTTCCACAGCTGGGGCAGCTCGTCCAGGCTGGTGCGCCGCAGGAAGCGGCCGATGCCCGTGACCCGGGGGTCCTGCGCCGTGGTCCACACCGGACCGGAGGCGGCCTCGGCGTCGGGGCGCATGGTGCGGAACTTGATCATCGCGAACTCGTGGCCGTCGCGGCCCACCCGCTCCTGGCGGTAGAAGACCGGCCCCGGCGACGAGAGGCGCACCAGCAGCGCCAGCACCACGAGCAGCGGCGCCAGCACCAGCAGGCCCAGGCCCGAAGCCAGGAGGTCGAAGGTGCGCTTGACCAGCCGGTCCACCCCCGAGAGGGACTCCTCGCGCACGGAGATGAACGGGATGCCGGCGATCTCCTTCAGGCGCATGCGGCTGGTGTGCAGGGAGAGCAGGTCGGGCACGAACTGCAGGTCGACGTTCAGGTTCGAGAGCTCGGCGGCCACCTGGCCGACCAAAGGCAGCTGGTCGAAGGGCACCGTCAGCACCACCAGGTCGATGCCGTGCTCCAGCACCACGGCGCGCAGCTCCCCCACCTCGCCCAGGCAGGGAAGTGGCGACCCGGGCGGCGCGGACCGGCGCCGCCCGTCCGCGTCCAGGACCGACGCCTCCGCGGCTTCGCCGTCCCCGGTCCCGGGCTCCCGGTCGCCCGGGACGCGCACCCAGCCCACGGGCTTGAGCGCCAGTCCCGGCAGCCGGCGGAAGGCCCGCAGCAGCCGGTGGCGCATGGGGCTGGTGCCCACCAGCAGCACGCGGGTGGTGCCCACCCCGCGGGTCTGCACGCTGCGCAGGAGCACCCGCGCCAGCACCCGGCCCGTGGCCAGGAAGACGAACGAGGACAGGACGAACAGGCCGAAGAACGAGCGGCTGTAGGTCTCGCCCCGCAGGAAGAAGGCCAAAGCCAGCACCAGCAGCGAGCCCAGGGCCACGCCCTTGAACAGGCCCACCAGGTCGTCCTCGAAGCTGCGGCCGCCGCGGCCGGTGTACATGCCGCCGGCGTAGAGGATGCCGAAGAACACCCCCAACACCACCAGGCCCGCCGCCAGGTACATGCCGAAGGGCGGGATGCCCAACGGCACCAGCCAGATGCCGCTGTGGAAACGGAACCAGTAGGTGGCCAGGAAGGCCGACTGCAGCATGACCATGTCGACGGCGACCAGGACCAGGGCCTCGATCAGGTGGCCCCGGCCG
>JACZKN010000068.1 GCA_014859985.1 Candidatus Krumholzibacteriia bacterium
CGCCCAGATGCGCGGCTGCTGCGCCGGCGACCTGCCGGCGCAGCAGCCGCGCATCTGGGCGCCGACCGGCGATCCGGTCGGCCTGGACAACCACGCCACCGCGAGCTTCCAGGCGCTCGACCCCCACGGCGACGAGGCCAAGGCCGCCGAGGACTGGCAGCTGCTGGGCAAGTACAGCGGCAGCCTGCTGCTGGGCTGGCACCGGGTCGGGGCGAGCGGCTACCGTACCGACGTGAACGCCTACGGCACCAACGAACAGGGCGGCTTGACCGGCCGCCTGGGCGCCCGGGGCAGCAAGCCCGGGCACGCCCGCTGGAGCCTGGACTACCGCAACGCCGACCACTACGGCGACCGCGACAGCGAGCAGCGCGCGCCGGCGTTCAAGTACCCGCCGGCCCCGCCAGCGCTCGTCTTCATGCCGCACCTGGAATGGCGCATGGCCGACGTCGGCCTGGGCTACAGGCTGGGCAACGGCCTGGGCCTGTCCGTGGACTTCTCCCGCATGTGCCGCGAAGGCACCAAGACCAGCCTGCTGCGGTCCGTCCCGGCCCTGGGCCCGTTGGGCCCCGAGGTGCCCGGCACCAAGGCCTTCGACACCACCCGCAACGAGGTGCGCCTGGGCGCCGACTACGCGACCGGCCGCCTGGCGGCCGACCTGGCCTTCGCCTTCCGCACGGTCGACGGCGACCGCACCCTGGACACCCGCCAGGTCCAAGAGGACGACCAGCAGGCGTGGCGGGTGCAGCTGAACGCCGGCTACGACCTGGGGGCCCGCACCCGCCTGCTGGGCGGCGTGGCGGCGGCCAACCTGCAGAACGACGGCCGCGAGACCCGCGCGGTCGCCACCGCCGCCGACGGCGAGACCAAGACGACCAGCGGCCGCCTCGGCGTGGTGACGCGCCTGGGCCGGGCCACCACCGTCAGCGTGTCGGGCCTGGCCCACAAGCTCGAAACCGACGCCACCCAGGACGACGGCACCGTCCTGCTGCACGCGGTCGAGCGCGAGCGCATGCGCCAGGAGCTGCGCGCCGAGGTCGCCAACACCAGCCTGCCGCGCACGCGCCTGCAGCTGAAGTACCGCTACCGCGTGATCGACCACGAGGAGACGATCGCCGAGGACGACCTGCCCTTCGGCCCCGCAGCCACCCGCATGCAGGCGGTCGAGCAGGACGGGACCAGCCACGACCTGGCCTTCCGGGCCCGCCACCGTCTCTCCTCCCGCGCCCTGGTGCGCGCCCGGGTCGTCTGGCAGGACCTGGAGCTCACCGAGCTCACCGGCGGCGACGCCTGGTACTGGACCATGGGCGACCGCGAGCGCGAGCGCCTGGCCTGGGAACTGGCCCTGCAGTCCCGGCCTGACCGCAGCCTGAAGCTGGACCTGGGCTGGCGCGGCTTCGACCAGACCTTCACCCGCACCGCCGAGGGCACCGAGACCGGCTGGCAGGCCAACACCCTGTTCGCCGGCCTGAACTGGAACGCCCACGCCCGGGCCGTGCTGTACGGGACGGTCTCCTACGGCAGCGAGCAGGTGGAGCTGTCCGGCGCCGGCGCCCCCACCGGCACCATGGGTCCGGTGGCCTACGACGGCACGACCCTGCGCTTCCTGCCCGGGGCCTCCGTGCGCGTGCGCGACGGCCTGTGGCTGGACGGCATGTACGAGGGCGTGCGCTTCGAGGACACCGCGGACGAGTCCGCGGCCCTGGACGCGCTGCAGGCCGACCACGACCGCCTGCTGGCGCGGGCGCGCTGGGACGTGCGCCCGGACCGCACGGTCACCGTGACCTACCGACGCCACGAGTTCGACGAGAACCGCTGGGACGACTACATCCAGGACCTCTGGCAGGTGTCGCTGTCGGGGACGTTCTAGCGTGGCGTGCGCGGACCGGGGGCGAGGACTCGCCCCCGCGAAGGTGGAGCAGGACGTGAAGATCGGCAGCAAGGGCACGATCCGCAGGCAGCAGATCCTCGACGAGGCGACGACCCTGTTTGCCGACCACGGCTACGGCGGGGCGTCGATCCGGGTGATCGCGCGCGCCTGCGGCATCACCGAAGCCGCCATCTACCGCCATTTCGACGGCAAGACGCACCTCTACGAGGAGGTGATCCGCGCCAAGGCCGCCGAACACGACATCGCCGGCCACCTGGCGGCCCGGTCCGGCCGGGGCGGGATGGAGGACGTGCTGCGGTCGGTGGCCGAGCACATCCTCGCCCTGGCCGCCAAGGATCCGGAACTGATGCGCCTGATGTTCAACAGCAGCCTCGGCCAGGGCAGCGTGGCCGACGTGCTGTTCGCCGAGATCCGGCTGCCGTACATCCGCTTCGTCGCGGAAGAACTGCGCCGGCGCATCGCCGCCGGCGAGGTCCGCGACGTGGACCCAATGATCACCGCACGCTGCTTCGTGGGCATGGTCATGGACTGCGCCCTGAACATCGGCGTGTGGGAGAAGCTCACGGACAGGGAATTCCAGGCCGACGACGTGGTGTGCAACAACGTGCCCATCTTCGCGCGCGGGCTGGAGGCGCCCGCCGTCCACCGGGACGGCGGCCAGACGGGGAGTGAACGATGAACCGAATGGCGATCCTGGCCCTGCTGCCGCTGGCCGCGCTGCTGGTGCTGTGGGGCTGCGACAACGACACGTCCAACGACGTGGCCGGGCCCGGCGGCGGCCCGGTGCCGACGGACATGACCTGCGTGGGCTGCCATACCAGCCGCGAGATGATCGAGGACGCCCTCGGCGACGAGGCGGGTTCGAAGGTGACGCTCGCCCTCAAGGACGACGGCTGAGGGGGCGAGGTACCCGCGCTGGAAGCGTGGGAAAAGGTCATCATCACCGGCAGCAACGGCACCCGGTTCCTGACGAGCGTCCACGGCCCCGACTACACGGGCAGCGCGATCCCCCATGCGCTGAAGTGCCAGCACTGCCACGCGGGCCCGGCGGACTTCACCTTCGCCGACGCCACCGAGGCCCACGCGGGCGTGATCCGCGACCCGAGCGCCTTCGGCACCTCGGGCTGCGTCCAGTGCCACGCGGAAGAGGGCTGGAAGTCGGCCTGCGACGCCTGCCACGGCGCCATCGTCGCCGCCACCGAGACCAGCCTGCACACGACCCAGAACGGCTACATCAAGGCCATCGAGGACCGCAGCGGCAGCACCTTCGCCGGCGCCGGCTTCGACGACTACTTCGACCAGAAGTGCGGCACCTGCCACACCACCTGCGGCCAGTGCCACGTCAGCCGCCCCAACAGCGTCGCCGGCGGGTTCCCCAAGTTCGGCGGCATCATCTACTCGAGCCACCGCTTCAACCGCACCCCCGACATGACCGAGAACTGCACCGCCTGCCACGGCAGCCGCGTCGGCACGGACTTCCTGGGCCAGATCGAGGGCAACCTGCAGGACCTGCACCGCAGCCGCGGCATGAACTGCATCTCCTGCCACTCGGGCAACGAGCTCCACGGCGACGGCGGCGGCCCGGGCGGCCTCTACGAGCACCGCTACCAGGTGGATTCCATGCCCCGCTGCGAGGGCTGCCACAGCCCGCTGCCGGCCAACAGCTACCACGACGCGCACGTGGACGGCTTCGCCGCGGACGCCAACCTGCAGTGCCAGGTCTGCCACTCGCAGCCGTACAAGAACTGCACCAACTGCCACAACCTGGTCAGCGGCGGGACCAAGGTCGACAAGTACGACATCGAGCCCAGCCGGGTGCAGTTCAAGATCGCGAAGAACCCCAGCCCCTACCGCCAGGAGTACGACTACGCGGTGGTGCGGCACATACCCATCGACCCGGACACCTACGCTGACTGGGGCCTGGCGCTGCCCAACTACCTGGACAAGCCGACCTGGCAGTACGCGTCGCCCCACAACGTCCTGCGCTGGACCGCGCAGACCACCCCGCCGGACGGCTCGTCGTCCTGCACGGCCTCGTGCCACGGCACGCCGGCCACGGTGGACGGCTTCTTCCTGCGGGAGATCGACCTCTACGACACCGACGGGGTGACCCGCCTGGTGGACTACGACGCCAACATCGGGATCGTCATGCCGACGCCCCGGTAGTGGGACAGGCCTTGACGCGCGGGCGGCGGCAAGGCGCCGCCCGCCGCCAACCGGGGGCCCGGCCCCCTGACCGGACCGCAAGGTCCGCACAAGGAGAGCACGAAATGCAAAAACGCTGGACCTGGCTGATGCTGATCATGATCGCCCTGGTCGCCTTCTGGGGCTGCTCGGACGACGACGACGGGCCCGTGACCCCCGCCAAGAGCTCATTCCAGGTGATGGCCGAGGCCGGAACCGCCTACATCAACGACAATACCAGCTGCCCTGGGATCATCCAGGCGGCGACGCTGCAGGCCAACCTGGCCTCGTACACCGTGATCGACGTCCGCGCGGAGGCCGACTATCTGGCCGGGCACATCCCGGGCGCCTACCACAGCACCCTGGCGACTCTGCTCGCCGACGTCACGGCCAAGGCCATCCCCACGGACAAGCCGTTCGTGATCGCCTGCTACAGCGGCCAGAGCGCCGGGCATGCCAAGATCGCCCTGGAACTGCTGGGCTACGAGAGCTTCTCCCTGGGTTGGGGCATGAGCTCCTGGTCGGCGGCCACCCGCGGACCGTGGGACAACGCCACCATCAACGCCGCCCAGGCGGACCGCAACCTGCTGACCAACCCCGAGACCACCAACAACGCCGACGACCTCGTCGTCAACGCGCTCCCGGTCCTCGTCGAGCCCTCGGGCAGCGTCGTGGCCGCGCGCGTGGCGGCCATGCTCGCCGGCGGCTTCAAGGGCATCACCTACCAGACGGTGTCCGCCAATCCCGACCAGTACTTCATCCTCAACTACCACGGCCTGAACGACTACCTGGGCACGGGCTCGGCCGGCGTGCCGGGTCACATCCCCGGTTCCTTCCAGTTCACCCCGTACCAGAGCCTGGGTTGGGGCCAGATGCTGGAGAACCTGCCCACGGACATGCCCATCGTGGTGTACTGCTGGACCGGCCAGCACTCGAGCCAGATCGCGGCCTACCTGAACATGCTGGGCTACGAGGCCTACAGCCTGTCCTACGGCGCGAACAAGCTGTACTACGACTCGCTGACCGCCAACAAGTGGACGGCGGGGGCCTACAACGACTTCGACCTGGAGATCGGCAGCACGCCGACGCCGGTGTTCGCGGCCATCGCCGAGGCCGGCGCCGCCTACATCAACGACAGCCAGCAGAGCCCCGGGGCGATCAGCGCCGCGGCCCTGCAGCCGATGCTGGACTCCTACACCGTGATCGACATCCGGGCCGAGATCGACTACGACGCGGGCCACATCCCCGGCGCGGTGCACAGCACCCTGGCCACGCTGCTGACCGACCTGACCGACGGCACCATCCCCACGGGCAATCCCTACGTCTTGGTCTGCTACAGCGGCCAGAGCGCCGGGCACGCCAACATCGCCATGGAGCTGCTGGGCTACGAGACCTACACCCTGAAGTACGGCATGAGCGCCTGGAACAGCGCGACCCGCGGTCCCTGGGACAACGCGACCATCAACGCCACCGTGGCCGCCCGCAACCAGCTGACCAACCCCGAGACCGCCAACAACAACGGCGATCTCGACGTCCACGCCTTCCCGGAGCTGACCGGCAGCGCCGGCACGGCCGTGGCCACGGCCGTGGCCGACATGCTGGCCGGCGGCTTCAAGGGCATCAGCTACGAGACGATCTCGGCCAGCCTGGACGACTACTTCGTCATCAGCTACAAGAGCGTCGCCGATTACGAGGGCACCGGCACCCAGGGTGCCCCGGGCCACATCCCCGGCGCCTACCAGTTCACACCGTACGCCAGCCTGGCCTGGGACCAGATGCTGGCCCACGTGCCGACCGACATGCCGGTGGTGGTCTACTGCTGGACCGGCACGGGCTCGAGCCCGGTCGCGGCCTACCTGAACATGCTGGGTTACGAGGCCTACAGCCTGACCTACGGCTCGAACAAGCTGTTCTACGAAACGCTGGTCAACAGCAAGAGGTGGACGGCGGCCGAGTACAACGACTTCCCGCTGGAGGTCACGCCGGTTCCCTAGGGGGCATTCCGGTCATGACGTCGAGGGAGGGTCCCCGGACCCTCCCTCGCGCTGTCCGGCCC
>JACZKN010000552.1 GCA_014859985.1 Candidatus Krumholzibacteriia bacterium
GGCGGCTGGACGTGGGCGCCGGCGGCGGCGTGCGCTTCCTGGCCGAACCCGGGGTGGACGTGCGGCGGCGCGCCGACCCCACGTCGGGCCCGGTCGAGGAACTCGACCTCGTGACCGACGCCGCCGGCGAGCCCACCGAGCTCGTGGTCGGCACCCTGGTGATGCACGTCATCGACCGCGGCGGCCGCCTCTTCCTGCGGGTCAAGGACACCCGCGCCGAGGCCCTGCGCACGTTCACGGGCATCGAGCGCTTCCCGGTGGACCCGCGCTGGCGCGTGACCGCCCGCCTGGAAGGCGGCCCCGGCACCGTGGCCGTGCCCAACGTCCTGGGCCAGGTGGACCAGGAACCCAGCCCCGGCACCCTGGTCTTCACCGTCGACGGCAAGGCCTGCCGCCTGGTGCCCACCGGCGGCCCGGGCGAGGGTCTGTTCATCGTCTTCGCCGACCGCAGCAACGGCCCCGACACCTACCCCGGGGGCCGCTTCCTGGCCACCGACCCGCCGGCGGACGACGGCACGGTCGTGCTGGACTTCAACAAGGCCACCAACCCGCCCTGCGCCTTCAGCGACTTCGCCACCTGCCCCCTGCCGCCGCCGGGCAACGCCCTGCCGGTGGCGGTCAGCGCGGGCGAGAAGCGCTGGGGCAGCCACTGACCGGAGGATGCCTGATGGTCCGGCGCGCCAAGAAGGCCCTGGCCCGCGGGGGCAAACGCTTCTTCGAGAAGGCCCTCTTCGCGGGCCGGCGCCTGCTGGTCGAGCGGAACCTCGACCCGGCGCGCGACTCGGTCATCATCTCCTGGGCCACCTACAGCCCCTGGCTGCAGGACGCGGAGTTCCGCTCCTGCCACGCGGCGATCCGCAGCCACACCCTGGTGGACGTCTACCGCTGCTGGGAACTGTGGCACCTGCTGGGCCAGGTACGCGCCGTGCCGGGCGACGTGCTGGAGGTCGGCACCTGGCGCGGCGGCACGGGCGCGCTGCTGGCCAGCCGGGCGGGGGGCCTGGGCCTGGGGGCGGAGATCGTGCTCTGCGACACCTTCACCGGCGTGGTCAAGACCGGCGCCCAGGACAAGGGCTACCGCGGCGGGGAACACGCGGACACGGCCCTGCCCGTGGTGCAGGAACTGCTGCGCCGGCTGGGCCTGGCCAACGTGCGCGTCCTGCAGGGCATCTTTCCCGAGGACACGGGCGGATCCGCGGCCGACCGCACCTTCCGCCTGTGCCACATCGACGTGGACGCCTACCGCTCGGCCAAGGACGTGTTGGACTGGGTGTGGCCGCGGCTGGCGACCGGCGGGGTGGTGGTCTTCGACGATTTCGGCTTCGCCAGCACCGCGGGCATCGCCCAGCTGGTGCACGAACAGGAACGGCGCACGGACCTCGTCTGCGTCCAGAACCTCAACGGCCACGCGGTGTTCGTCAAGACGGCGGGCTAGTGCCCTGCGGCCGCGACGCGCACGACGTGCCGACTATTTCGCGAGCGTGACCTTCATGGTCTGCCGGCCGCCGTCGGCGGTCGTCAGGCGCACCAGGTAGATGCCCGAGGCGGCCCGGCCGCCGCGCTCGTCGCGGCCGTCCCAGCTCACCTCGTGCGTGCCCGCCGGCAGCGCCCCCACC
>JACZKN010000553.1 GCA_014859985.1 Candidatus Krumholzibacteriia bacterium
AGCGGCGGCTGCCCCGGGACCTGACGGTGGAGCTGGCCGGCCGCCTGCTGGAGCTGCCGGACCCGGCCACCGAGCGCGGCCGCCGCGACCGCGCCCTGCTGGAGATGATCTACGGCCTGGGCCTGCGCCTGGCCGAGACCGTGGGCCTGGACCTGGGGGACCTGGACATCCCCTCGGGCCGGGTCAAGGTCCTGGGCAAGGGCGCCAAGGAGCGCATCCTGCCCCTGGGCGGCCTGGCCCTCGAGGCGTTGGCCGCCTACCTGGGCGACCGGCTGGAGCCGGCCGCCTGGCGCGACCTGCAGGACGGCCGCGTGCGCGGCGACCTGGCGCAGGAGCCGGTGTTCGCGGGCCGACCGGGCCGGCGCATCGGCCGGCGCACGGTGCAGGCCAGGGTCGCGGCCTACGCGGCGGAACTGGCGGCCGGTTCCGGCGTATCGCCGCACACCCTGCGCCACAGTTTCGCCACGCACCTGCTCGAGGGCGGCGCGGGGATCCGCGTCGTCCAGGAACTGCTGGGGCACCGCAACCTGGCGACGACCCAGATCTACACCCACCTGGGCCGGGGGCGCCTGCGCGAGGCCTTCGACGCCGCGCACCCGCGCTCCGGTCGCAAGAAAGGCTGAGCGAGCATGGCACGGATCCGTTCCACCACGGTGCTGGCGGTCCTCAGGGACGGCCGGGGCGCCATCGGCAGCGACGGCCAGGTGACCCTGGGCACCACGGTGGCCAAGCACGGCGCGGTGAAGGTGCGCCGGCTCTTCGGGGGCCGGGTGCTGGCGGGCTTCGCCGGCGGCGCCGCCGACGCCTTCAGCCTCTTCGAGAAGTTCGAGGGGCACCTGGAGCGCTACCGCGGCCACCTCAAGCGGGCGACGGTGGAGCTGGCCCGGGAGTGGCGCAGCGACCGCTTCCTGCGGCGCCTGGAGGCCATGATGATCGTCATGGACAAGGACGACATCTTCACCGTCAGCGGCAACGGCGACGTGATCGAAGCCGACGACCACGTGGCGGCCATCGGCTCGGGCGGGCCCTACGCCCTGGCCGCGGCCCGTGCGCTGGTGGCCAACACGTCCCTGGACGCGGCCGTGGTCTGCCGCCAGGGGCTGGAGATCGCCGGCCGCATCTGCATCTACACCAACACCAACATCACCCTGCTGGATCTGGGCGAGGGGGAGGCCGGCGATGCGCGTGCGGCAGATTGAGAGCAAGGCCATGTACACCTGCCACGAGATCGTGGCCCTGCTCGACCGCTACATCATCGGCCAGGCCGAGGCCAAGAAGGCCGTGGCCATCGCCCTGCGCAACCGCTGGCGGCGGATGCAGCTGCCGGCGCAGATGCGGCGCGAGGTGGTGCCCAACAACATCATCCTGATCGGCCCGACGGGCGTCGGCAAGACCGAGATCGCCCGGCGCCTGAGCCAGCTGGCGGACCTGCCGTTCCTGAAGGTGGAGGCCACCAAGTTCACCGAGAAGGGCTACGTGGGCCGGGACGTGGACTCCATGGTGCGCGACCTGGTGGAGAACGCGGTGATGCTGGTCCGGCGCAAGCGCGAGGAACGCTTCGCCGCGGAGATCGCCCGCGCCGTGGAGGACCGGCTGGTGGATCTGCTCTTTCCGCCCCTGGCGGGGACGGACGAGGACCCGGAGCGCCGGGCCCGCTGGGAGCGCAGCCGCCAGAAGATCCGCGCCCAGCTGCAGGAGGGGGTGCTGGACGACCGCGAGGTGACCGTCACCACCGAGCAGAGCCGCGTGCCGATGGCAAACATCTTCACCGCCGCGGGCGAGGAGTTCGACGCCTCCTTCGGCGACAGCCTCAAGGGCCTGTTCCCCAAGCAGCGCACCGAGCGCAAGGTCAAGGTCGCCAAGGCGAAGGTGCTGCTGCACGAGCAGGAGGCGGAGAAGCGCCTGGACATGGAGCAGATCACCGCCGAGGCTATCGACCTGGTGGAGAACGGCGGCATCATCTTCCTGGACGAGATCGACAAGATCGCCGTCGGCCCCGGCGGCCGCGGCGGCGGCGGGCCGGACGTCAGCCGCGAGGGCGTGCAGCGGGACCTCCTGCCTATCGTCGAGGGTTCGACCGTGACCACCAAGCACGGCCCGGTCAAGACCGACCACGTGCTGTTCATCGCCGCGGGCGCCTTCCACATGAGCAAGCCCAGCGACCTGATCCCCGAGCTGCAGGGCCGTTTCCCCATCCGCGTCGAGCTGGGCAGCCTGGGCGAGGAGGAGTTCGTGCGCATCCTGCGCGACACCGAGGGCTCGCTGGTCCGCCAGTACCAGGCCCTGCTGGCGGTGGACAACTGCCAGCTGACGGTGACCGAGGACGCCCTGCACGAGCTGGCCCGCCTGGCCGCCGAGCTGAACAAGCGGCTGGAGAACATCGGCGCCCGCCGCCTGCAGACGGTCCTGGCCCAGCTGCTGGACGGCGTGCTCTACGACGTGCCCGACAGCCACACCGGCCCGCTGCTGGTGGACGCCGCCTTCGTGCGCGAGCGCCTGGAGACCATGGTCCGGGACGAGGACCTCAGCCGCTACATCCTGTAGGGGACGGAGCCGAGCGTGGAACCGCGCAACCCCATCGCCGCCCGCCTGCGCTGCCTGCTGCTGTGGCCGTGGCATGCGCTGTTGATCGGCGCGCTGCCGGTGCTGCACTTCTGGCAGAAGAACTTCCGTCTCGCGGGCCTGGGCGACGGCGTGCGCCTGCTGGCTCTGGGGGCGGTCCTGTCGCTGCTGCTGCTGGTCGTGCTGCGGCTGTGGCTGCGGGACTGGGGGCGGGCGGGCCTGGTGGCGGCGCTGCTGGTGGCGGTGGCGGCCAAGGGGCAGGCCATGGGAATGGTGCCGAGCCTCGGCCTGCTCGCGCTGGCCGCGGCCCTGCTGCTGCTGCTCGTGCGGTGGCGACCGCCGGTGGCGCCCCTGACCGGGGCCCTGAACGCGGCTCTCCTGGTGCTGGTGGCCTTGCCGGTGGGGCTGAAGCTGCGTCAGGAGACGGGCCCCGAGCCGCCGTCGCCGCTGCCGGTCGCCGCGCAGCCGATGGTCGCGGGGCCGCCCGCCCGTCCCGGTCTGCCGGACGTCTACTTCATCCTGGTCGACGGCCTCGGCCAACCCGCCACCGTGAACGAGCTGTTCCGCATGCCCCGGGGCTCGCTCACCGACGGCCTGCGCCGGCGCGGCGCCCGGATCCTGCAAGCGGCCCGGGCCAACTACCCCCAGACGGGCCTGTCCCTGGCTTCCACCCTGAACGCGGCCCCGGTGCCGCGCCTGCTGCGCATCCCCGAGCTCCGCAGCCGGGACCGCCGGCCCCTGGCCGCCCTGGTCGCCGACAGCCGCGTCGAACGCACCTTCCGCCAGGCGGGCTACCGGGTGGTCACCTATCCCTCGGGCTATCCGCTGACCCGCGTCGGCAGGTCCGGCGAGGGCCGCAGGCCCCGGATCGCCCCGAATTTCCTGGAGCTCTACGTCCTGAACGACGGCGCGGTGCCGCTGCTGCTGCAGCTGCTCGGCCGGGGACCGGCCGACCTGCAGTACGCCCTGCACCGCCACCGCCTGGACTACATCCTCGACCACCTGCCGGAGGCGCGGCGGGGAGCCCGGCCCGACGAGCCGGTGTTCGTGTTCGCCCACCTGCTGGCGCCCCATCCGCCCTTCGTCTGGGGCCCGGGCGGCGCCGCGTTGGCCTCGACCGGCCTGTTCTCCTTCGGCGACGGCAACGACTGGGTGGCCGCCAACCCCGACGAGACCACTCCCTACGGCGTGTTCTGGAAGAACCAGGCGACCCACGTGATGCGCCGGCTGGAGGCCACGGTCGACGCCATCGTGGCCGCCTCGCCGCAGCCGCCGGTGATCATCATCCAGGGGGACCATGGGCCGGGCTCGCAGCTGCACTGGGACCACCCGCAGCGGACGAACCTGACCGAGCGTTTCGGCATCTTCAGCGCCTGGGTCCTGCCGCCTGGCCTGGCGGTGCCCCTGCGCGAGGACATGACCGCCATGGCCACCTTCCCGGCCCTCTTCGCCGCCCTGTTCGGCGAGCCCCTGCCGCCGCTGGAGGAAGGGATGTGGTTCGCGCGCATGGCGTACCCGTACGAGTACTTCGAGGCCGCGGCGGGACCCTGAGGCCCGCCGCAACCGGAGGTGGACTCCGGCGGCGGATCGGCTATGTTTGCGGTGCTCGGACGGACGGCCAACCACCCCGTGACGGAGGTCGCGATCTTGGCGGACAAGAACCCGGACAAGCAGGATTTCCTGGCCATCGACGAATGGACCTACCCCGAACTGCGCACCATCCTGGACCTGGCCAAGGCGCAGAAGCCCCTGGCCCGCGCCCACAAGCTGCCCCACACCCTGCCGAACCGGGTGCTGGCCTGCGTCTTCGCCAAGCCCAGCCTGCGCACCCGCGTCAGCTTCGAGGTGGCCATGCGCCAGCTCGGCGGCCAGTCCATGTTCATCACCGACAAGGAGATCGGCATGGGCGTGCGGGAGTCGGTCCACGACGTGGCCAAGGTCATGAGCCGGCTCTGCGACGGCATCATGATCCGCTGGTTCGACGACAACGAGGTGCGCGAACTGGCGCGGCACGCCACCGTGCCGGTGATCAACGGCCTGACCGACCTGACCCATCCCTGCCAGGTGATGGCCGACATCCTGACCGTCGAGGAGCACCTGGGCACCATCGAGGGCAAGACCGTGGTGATGGTGGGCGACGGCAACAACCTGGCCAACAGCTGGCTGAACGCCTCGATCCGCTTCCCCTTCAACTTCATCCTGGCCTGCCCCGAGGGCTACGAGCCGGACGCGGGCATCATGGACAAGGCCGAGAACGCGGGCGCCTCGTTCATGATCACCCACGACCCGCAGGAGGCTGTCGAGGGCGCCCACGTCATCTACGGCGACGCGTTCTACAGCATGGGCCAGGAGGACGAGGCGGCCAAGCGGCGCCGGGACTTCGCGCCCTTCCAGATCAACGCCAGGCTGCTGGAGGCGGCTCACCCCGAGCACATCGTGCTGCACTGCCTGCCCGCCCACCGGGGGGAGGAGATCACCGACGAGGTGATGGACGGTCCCCACGCGGTGGTCTTCGACGAGGCGGAGAACCGCCTGCACGCCCAGCGCGCCATCCTGGCGACGCTGATCCGGTAGGGGCCGCGATCCGGCGCCCCGACGGCAGGCCGCGCTGGCGGCAGGGGCCGCTCCGGACCCTGGGGCCGGCCCTGCTGGTGAGCGCCGCCCTGCTGGCAGCCTGCGCCGTGGTGGAGGCGCCGCCGGGCGGGCCCCTCGACACGGTCCCGCCGCGGCTGGTGGCCAGCACCCCCGACTCGGGCGCCACCGGCCTGGGCGAGGTCCGCACCCTGCGTTTCCTCTTCTCCGAGAAGATGGACCGCCAGCCGGCCACGGGTTGGCTCTACTTCTTCCCCGACCAGCGCATCCGCCGCACCAAGTGGCACGGCGCGGTGGAGGCGGAGGTGGAACTCGAGCAGCCGCTGCCGCCGGACACGACCGTCGTGGTGGAACTGGCGGCCCGCCTGCGGGACGCCCACCAGGTGCGGGCCCGGGAGTCCCGCCGCTTCCCGGTGGCGACGGGCGACACGATCCCCGGCGGCGCCATCGCGGGCGTGCTGGTGATGGGGGACTCGGCCGTCACCCGGGGCGTGGTCGAGCTCTTCGCCCTGCCCCCGGACAGCCTGGAGCTTGCGGACATGCCGCTGCTGCGGCGCACCTCCACCGACGGCAACGGGGCCTACGTCTTCTCCTGGCTGCCGGTGCCCGGCGGCCCCTGGCGCCTGCGCGCCTTCGTCGACGCCGACGGCGACCTGCGGGCCGGGGACCAGGAGGCCCGCCGCGTGCTGCCGGACACCATCGCGACCAGCGCCGAGGCCCCGCTGGCTACCGCGGGCGTCCTTACCCTCTACGCGCCGGACACCCCGGGGCGCCTGCTGGTGCGGCCGTTCACCCTCTTCGGCGCGGCCGAACCGGTGGTCTTCTTCACGCAGCAGGTGACCGAGGCCGACACCGGCTGGACGCCCCAGCCGGTGGGCCGCGGCCGGGGGAACTTCGTGGTCCTGGCCGGGCGTACCGGCGGGGCGGTGGACCAGGTGCGGCCCGGCGCGAACCGCGTGGGGGTCTTCGTGGACGTGGACGGGGACACCGCCTACGGCCCGGTGCCGGGCGACGCGGTGCGGGCCCTGGCCGGGGAGTTCGCCTGGACCCTGAGCGATTCCGCCGGCGACACCACCGGCTGGTACCTGGAACCCCTGGTGCTGCTGGAGGCGCCCGACGTGGAGGCGGGGCTCGACGCCTGGTACACGCTGCCGGACAGCCTGCCCCGGCTGGTGCCGTGGCCGGCCCCGCCGCCGCGGCCACGACCGGGCGGAGTGCGAGCTGGAGTGCGACGAGCGCCCCGACGACCACCCA